>JAPOHK010000070.1 GCA_029979485.1 Candidatus Planktophila limnetica | reverse complement strand
TCGTTGAAGCAAAGGGCAAACTGGCTTAATTATTTATCTGCGAGTTTTTTTAATCGCATAAATAATGGAAGCGGCAGCAATGCTCCAATCAACATTGTAAATATCCATGCGCTCTCCAGCCCAGCTCCAAGCATTGGTCCACTAATGGCTGGGCCCAGAACGCCAGATACACCCCACTGCAAACCAATGAGCGCATTTGTTCTGCCACGAATATGTTCTGGTGATAAGTCATTTGCAAGAGCTGGCATTGTTGGAGACCAAATCATTTCGCCAAAAGCAAAAACAATTTGGCTAATGCAGAGCATCAAGGCACCGGCAACCAGTGGCAGCAATGGTGATATGCCAACTACTGCCCACGATAAGGACCAGATAATTCCAACCGCGATCAGTGCTTTGTACTTAGATTCGCGATTTAGCCTTCGCAGAACTGCAGGTTGAAATAACACAATTGAAATTGTGTTGGCTGCATAAAAAATTCCTAGCCACTTAGGAGAAAGATCAAGATATTGCGTTGCATAAATCGGAAGTCCGGCTTGCAAACTTGCGTAACCAAAAATCAAAAGAACTAATCCAGAAACGCTTAGTAAGACAATTCTCTTATTGGCCCAAACATCTTTGTAACTTCCCCCTTTAGGTTCGTGCGCTTCTGGAATGTATTTGCCGACCTTTGGAGTGCGAATGAGTAAAACAACAAATAGAAATAGCAGGAATGTGAATGAATCCAGGATGTACATAATTTGAAATGAACGCAGTGAGCCTTCTGTGATTACCAAGGATGCAAAGACTCCCCCAACACCTATTCCAAGATTTAAAACCATAAAATTAAGGCCGAAAATCTTCTGCCGATCTTTTTCTTCGCTCAGCCGTGTGAGCATTACATTCATTGGCGGCCATATAAAAGCAGCGCCAATTGATTGAATAGTCATGACAATGATTGCATCTTGGTGCGTTTGCACAATTGCCCACCCACCCGTGCCAATTGCTTCAGCGATTAGACCAACAATGATTACTCTCTTTGGGCCTATGTGATCAATTAAAGTTCCAACTGGGCCGCCCACTAGAAGTGAAACTGCTGCACCAAATGAGAGTAAAAAACCACCGAAAGTATTTGTAAATCCACGCATGTCATGCAAATAAACCAAAAGAAGCGAAAGAGTCATGCCTGTACCGATGGCGCTGAGCATTACCCCAAGGATCATCTTGCGTGAGTGCGGATTTAGAAGATCTAAAAACTCTCTCAGAGTTGCTGAGTTAAGAATCATTTATGCAAGTAGCTCTTTTGCTTGAGCAAAGACTTTTTCTGTGTAATCCACTAATAAAGTGACGTGACCTTGGCCAGGAATAAATGTTAGTTCTGCAGTTGGAATATGTTTTTTTAACCAATGTGAGTGTGCATGCGGAACCATGTAGTCCTGATCGCCTTGCCAAATCTTTACTGGCTTTGTAATTGTTGCAAGGTCAAATCCCCAAGGCTTTGTAAATGCAACGTCATCATCGACCCAACCATCAAAGCTGACGGCAAGACCGGATCTAATTGCCGAGGCAATCACGTCGGCAAATGAGCCCTCCATAGATTTTTTATCAGCCTCGCTAATCAATCCACCGAATGCTTCGCGAATTTCTGCGCCACCTGCTGACTTAAATGGTGTCGCATTATCAACAAACCATTTTTGAATTACTTCTTCGCCTTGAAGTGAGGCACCGAATTCATCGTGATTTTCTTGCGCCATTCCCTCTAGGAAATCTAAATCATCAACTCCAAATGCACCGACGCCAGCCAAAGTAATTGCGCCAACATTTGTATCTAGCAACGTATTTGCCAGTGCATGTGGGCCACCACCGGACCAACCAATTGCAACAAAACGTTCAATTCCTTTGGAGGCCAATACTTCAGAGATATCTTTGTTTACGCTAATAATGCTGCGACCATAATCGCGATCACTGGTGCCATAACCTGCGCGGCTATATGAAATTGCGCGAATTCCTAGGTCTGCGGCATATGTAAACCACTGGCTCCAGAGCGAAGCACTAGCGGGTGTTCCGTGATGGAAAACAATTGCACGCGTGCTATCTACACCGTTATCTAATACTTCGAGTTCACGGCCAGAGCTAAGTTTGAATTGAGGCATTTTCAGAGCCTACATCTCTGCCACAATGTGGCGCATGGGTGAGGCTTTTGGATTCGAAATCAACGCAAGTGATTCAGATTCCCTGGCTCGAGTTGGAACCATTTCAACACCTCACGGACAGATCCAAACACCGGCGTTTATTCCTGTAGGCACGAAAGCCACAGTTAAATCTGTCTTGCCAGAATCAATGCGGGATTTAGGCGCGCAAGCACTCTTAGCTAATGCGTATCACCTGTACTTACAACCAGGACCAGATATTTTGGATGAAGCAGGTGGCCTTGCGAAGTTTATGAATTGGGATGGCCCAACAATTACCGATAGTGGTGGGTTTCAAGTTCTCTCACTCGGTGTTGGTTTTAAAAAAGTATTAGCAATGGATGCAAAGACCTTTAGATCAGATGAAGTAATTGCAGGCAATAAAGAGCGCCTTGCCCACGTTGATGATGAAGGTGTGACATTTAAATCTCACCTAGATGGATCGATGCATCGATTTACACCAGAGATTTCGATGCAGGTGCAACATCAAATTGGTGCCGATATTATTTTTGCTTTCGACGAGTGCACGACCCTTCACAACACTCGTCGCTATCAAGAGGTTGCAATGCAACGCACCTACAACTGGGGATTACGTTGTCTTGACGAACACAAGCGCTTGACCGATATTCGAAGCGATAAGCCATATCAAGCTCTCTTTGGTGTTATTCAAGGCGCTCAGTATGAAGATCTGCGCAAGAAGGCTGCAACAGATTTTGGTGCAATGGAGTCTTCAGGTATTTCATACGATGGTTTTGGAATCGGCGGCGCACTAGATAAAGACTCGCTCGGCACAATCGTTAAGTGGGTCAACGAAATTTTGCCTGAAAACAAACCTAAGCACTTACTCGGTATTGGTGCCCCAGAAGATCTCTTTGTTGGTGTTGAAAATGGCATAGATACATTTGATTGTGTATTGGCTTCTCGCATTGCTCGCACAAGCGCGGTCTACACAATGGAGGGTCGCTTTAATCTCTCTAACGCTGCCTATAAGCGCGATTTCAATCCAATTGATGATGAGTGTGATTGCTATACCTGCACTCATTACACACGCGCATACCTACATCATGTTTTCCGTGGAAAAGAGATTATTGCTCCCACGCTAGCCACGATTCATAATGAGCGATATATCGTGCGTCTGGTCGACCAAATGCGACAAGCGTTATTAGATGGAAACTTTAAAGATATGAAGGCTGATTTCTTGGGTAGGTACAAACATAAATCTGGACAATCTAACGATTAAGAAATTTCTTTCGATAATCATGAGCTGACATTTCATAGATACTCTCTGGTCCATCAATTTCATCTAACTGTTCGCCTACATAATTGAATCCAAATGAATTCACCAAGGCGATGGATGCACTATTGGTTGGACTAACGGTGTAGCGCAAGATTTTTACACCAGGCTCAGTAACAACCCATCACCACATCCCCTGCAAAATTTCCTTTCCAAATCCTTGGCGTTGATAAGCATTTTCGACGCCAAGTCCAATTTCGATCATTCCGTTTTCATCGGGTGCCCCATGGAAACTTGCACTACCAATAACTTCTTGTGTACGTCGAAGCACAACCCATCTAACAAACCATTTATTAACTGAGGAATCTTGTTTTACCTGTGGAACTCTCCACGCAAGAGGTCATTGAAAATCAATGAGTACACGAAGCGGATTTGTGAATGTTTTTCCAGATAGTGCCTGTGAGTCATCACGCTTTTCAAATAATTCGATGAGATCAGCGGCAGCGATGTGATGAAGGTCTAGGCGAGGAGTCTGGATTAAATTCACATTAAAATTATCGCATTGTTAACCAAATATGGGGCAAAATGGCAGTAGAAATAGTGCCGTCGAAGTGTTTACTATTTCCACACCGATTCCTTGGAAGGTTGACATGACAGATCTAGCGACATGGGAAAAACGTTCTCTTAATCTGAAGCCTGCTTCTCGAATTTTTATTGATGGCAAGTTTGTCGACGCCGCATCTGGCAAAACCTTCGATGACATATCACCGAGAGATCAAAGAGTTGTTACCAAAATTGCTGCTGGTGATACTGAAGATGTAAATCGTGCAGTTGCATCGGGGCTTAAAGCTTTCGAATCTGGAGTTTGGCGCGAGATGAATCCGCGCGATAAGAAAAAAATTATGCTGCGTTGGGCGCAATTACTTAGTGAGAATTATGAAGAATTAGCATTGCTAGAAACTCTTGATGTTGGAAAACCAATTAGTGATTCATTAAGTGTTGATTCGCAAAGCGTCGCACGAGTTATTCAGTGGTACGGCGAAACGATTGATAAAACTTATGATGAAATTGCACCCACACCTCGCAACGGATTAGCAATGATTACACGCGAACCACTCGGAGTAATTGGCGCTGTGGTTCCCTGGAACTATCCAATGATTATTACTTCATGGAAAGTTGGTCCAGCACTAGCAATGGGAAACAGTATTGTCGTAAAGCCAGCTGAAAACTCTTCACTCTCTGCACTACGTATGGCCGAACTGGCAATTGAAGCAGGATTACCAGAAGGTGTATTCAATGTTGTTCCTGGTTTGGGCGCAGAAGCTGGACAAGCACTTGCACGGCATATGGATGTCGCAAAATTAGCATTTACAGGCAGTGGTCCAACGGGACGAAAGATGTTGCAATACGCAGCGGAATCAAATATGAAACAAGTTTCTCTCGAACTTGGTGGCAAGAGCCCGCATGTTGTTCTAAAAGATTGCGTTGATTTGGACGCAGCAGCTTCAACAATTGCCTGGGGCATTTATTACAACTCTGGTCAAACTTGTAATGCTGGTTCACGAGTGATTGTTGAACGTGAAGTTAAAGATGAACTCTTCGCAAAGATCACTAAATTCCTCGATGAATTCAAGGTCGGAGATCCACTAGATCCAAAGACAATGATGGGTCCATTAGTCTCGAAATTACAGAGAGATCGCGTCAACTCATATCTAGATTTAATCGGTGAAAATGGTGAAGAAATCATTTTCGGCGGTCAAAAAACTTCTGGAGATGATTTAACTATTAAGCCAACTCTTATTGCAAACGTTAAAAACACTTCACGTCTTGCTCAAGAAGAAATTTTTGGTCCAGTTCTGGTTGCCATTGATGCAAAAGACGAGGAAGATGCAATTAAACTAGCTAATCAAAGCGAGTATGGATTGGCAGCAGCTGTGTGGACAGGAAATGTTGCACGTGCGCACCGCTTTGCTCGCAGATTACGCGCCGGAACAGTGTGGGTAAACACATTTGACGCTCTTGATGTCATCACGCCATTTGGTGGATTTAAAGGCTCTGGAAGTGGGCGTGATAAATCTCTTCACGCACTAGATGCTTATAGTGCGCTCAAAACCACATGGGTTGATTTAAGTTAATGAGCGTTGCCGGTGTCATTGTTTCTGGACCAGCCGTTGCCGGTTCAGAAACGATCTT
>JAPOHK010000011.1 GCA_029979485.1 Candidatus Planktophila limnetica | reverse complement strand
TAGCCGCATGCAAAGCAACTGGCATCGAATCTTTAGTGATAGCAGGGGGAGTTGCTGCTAATTCACGGTTGCGCCAGTTAGCCGAGCAGCGGTGTGCCGATGCTGGAATACGCCTTCGCATCCCATCTCCAATTTTGTGTACGGATAACGGGGCTATGGTTGCAGCCCTTGGATCCCTGATGAGCAGCGCCGGCCGAGCGCCTTCAGCCATTGATTTAAGTGCTACATCCAGCCTTGCCGTTACCTCTGTGAGCGTTTAACCCTTTAATTTGCCTGCTGGGAATAGCCACCCTACTCTTGGCGTTAGCACTCAAGGGTCGAGTCTGCTAATTCGCGGATCGCCAGGCCCGTATGTAGGAAACCTAGTCATCGAAATATGAAGGAGTAATACCCATGGCTGTAGCCATTAAGCCGCTTGAAGATCGTATTGTCGTGAAAGCCAATGAGGCAGAGACAACGACTGCATCAGGTCTTGTAATTCCAGATACAGCAAAAGAGAAGCCACAAGAAGGCACTGTTGTAGCTGTCGGACCAGGTCGCTTTGATGATGGTGTTCGCGTTCCTATGGATGTCAAAGTTGGCGACGTTGTTCTTTATAGCAAGTACGGCGGAACAGAAGTTAAGTACAACAATGAAGAGTACTTAGTTCTATCCGCACGTGACATTCTCGCTGTTATCGAGAAGTAAATGGGAAAGATTCTAGATTTCGACGAGCACGCTCGTCGTGCGATGGAGCGCGGCGTCAACATTCTTGCTGACACCGTCAAGGTAACTCTTGGACCTAAGGGTCGCAACGTAGTTATCTCTAAGGCCTACGGCGCTCCAACAATTACAAATGATGGCGTGACAATCGCTAAGGAAATCGAACTCTCTGACCCGGCCGAAAACATGGGTGCACAGTTAGTTAAAGAAGTTGCCACGAAGACCAACGATGTTGCTGGTGATGGAACAACAACTGCAACTGTTTTAGCCCAGGCAATGGTTAAAGAAGGACTTCGTAACCTTGCTGCTGGCGCGCAGCCAATGGATCTTAAACTTGGAATTGAAGCAGCGGTTGCCGCAGTCTCCGAACGACTTCGTGCAAATGCAACTGTTGTAAACGATAAGGCGCAAATCGCTGACGTTGCAACAATTTCTGCCCAAGATCGCAGCATCGGAGATCTCATCGCAGAGGCCATGGATAAGGTCGGTAAAGACGGAGTGATTACGGTTGAAGAAGCATCAACAACTGCGCTCGAACTCGAATTCACCGAAGGTATGCAATTTGATAAGGGTTACATCTCTCCATACTTTGTTACAGATCAAGATCGCATGGAAGCAGTGCTTGAAGATGCATATGTTTTAATCGTTGGAAACAAAATTTCAGCGCTCGCTGATTTACTTCCAATCCTTGAAAAGATTGCACAAGCATCAAAGCCACTATTAATCATTGCCGAAGATGTTGAAGGCGAAGCGCTTTCAACACTCGTGGTAAACCGTATGCGGGGCGTATTTGCCTCCGCAGCAGTCAAGGCACCTGGCTTTGGAGATCGCCGTAAAGCGATGCTCGAAGACATTGCAATTCTTACTGGCGGAACAGTTATCTCTGCTGAAGTTGGAATGAAGCTCGATCAAATCGGAATTGATTCACTCGGTAAAGCTCGCCGCATAGTTATTTCAAAGGATGCAACCACAATCGTGGATGGCGCTGGAGATAAGAAACTAGTTGCAGCTCGCGTGCAAGAGATTCGTAACGAACTTGCAACAACGGATTCTGAATGGGATCGCGGCAAGCTACAAGAGCGAGTTGCAAAACTTGCTGGCGGAGTCTGCGTAATCAAAGTTGGTGCACACACAGAAGTAGAACTGAAAGAAAAGAAGCACCGCCTTGAAGATGCAATTTCAGCTACTCGCGCAGCCGTTGAAGAAGGAATCGTCATCGGAGGCGGCGCAGCACTTGTGCACGCAGCCGATGCACTTGAAGGCGATCTTGGATTCACTGGCGATAAAGCAGTTGGCGTACGTCTTGTGCGTAAAGCTTGCGATGAACCACTTCGTTGGATTGCAGAAAATGCTGGCCTTGAAGGCTACGTTGTAGTTGCAAAGGTCCGCGCAATGAAAGCGCACGAAGGTTTTAACGCAGCAACAGATGTCTACGGCGATCTTGCAAAAGATGGCGTTATCGATCCTGTGAAAGTAACTCGTTCAGCACTTGCAAATGCTGCATCAATTGCTGCAATGTTTATTACAACAGAAGCTGTTGTATATGAACGTCCAGCAGATGAAGCACCAGATGCTGGTGGTCACGGTCACTCACATGGTCCGGGTGGACACTCACACTAATTAAAAAAACCCCTTCGCAAAGTGCGAAGGGGTTTTTTATTTGCTTAATTCCCTATGAAGCGTGATAAACCTCTGTTGTGTCGTTTCCGCCGATAATTGCTAATCGATCATCTTCAGAGAGCCCGCCCCAAATTCCGTATGGCTCTTGAACCGCCAACGCATGAGCGCGGCATTGTTGAATTACTGGGCAGCTTGCGCAGACAGCCTTTGCTGCGTTCTCGCGATTGCGTCTGCGAGGACCGCGCTCACCATCTGGATGAAAGAACATCTCGCTAGGCATGGTGCGGCAGGCACCTTGGTACTGCCACTCCCAGTGATCTGCAATCGGTTGGGGTAAACGTGAAATTTCAGCCATACGTAAAAGATACAACCGTTTCATAGGTTGTTCAAGTATCTGCCCTCAATTTCTTCTAAAAAAGGGCATTCCAAGTGGTGAGTTACGTCGCATTACGCCACCCTTAGCCCGTGGAAGAGCTCTTAACCGTTGCAGCAGTGGCTAGACGCCTAGGCGTGGCCCCAGCAACCCTTCGCACTTGGGCTCGCCGTTATGGAATTGGCCCAACCGACCATGAAAGCGGGTCACACCGCCGGTATTGCCCCGAAGATTTGGCCAAGTTAACGACTATGCGCAGATTAATCATCGCCGGAATGTCACCGGCGGAAGCAGCAGAAAAAGCGTTGACCGTCAAAAGCGCAATCAAAATGGAAAAGATTGTTGGCGAATTTTCTGATCGACCAGATGTCATCGATGCATTGCATAGCGCAGCCAACGCATTGGATAAGAGCTTCATTGAAAGCACACTTCGCAATGACATTGAAAAAAATGGCGTCATTCGCTCATGGCAAGAAGTAATTGTGCCGGTACTCGTGATGCTCGGAAAGTCTTGGGAAGAAACTGGCGAAGGTATTGAGATTGAACACTTCTTCTCTGAAACTCTAAAACGCGTATTGCGTGAACGCGCATCCATGATTCAAAAACCAATTAATCCACGTCCAGTTTTGGTTGCATCAGTTGGTGAAGAGATGCACTCACTCGCAATTCATGCTTTGACCGCTGCCCTTGCAGAACGAAATATTGAGTGTCATTTTCTAGGTGCCCGCACTCCATTTGCCGCCCTTGAAGCGATGGTTGAGAAGTTTGCACCGCCAGCGATTTTCTTATGGGCACAATTAGTTGAAAATGCGGACCCATCATTTTTCAAAAATCTACCTGCTGTCCGACCAGCCCCACGCATTCTTTTGGGCGGACCAGGATGGCGTGAAAGTGATTGCACGAACATGACAAAAACCCCGGATTTGAACTTCGCATGTGAGGAAATTACGCGGGCAATCGGAGCCTAATTCCCCCGATAGACTTCCACCTCCTCGAGAGAAGCCAGATACGCGATGAGTGAAGGAGGGCAGCGATGAGTAGCGATACTGAGAAAATCGCGATGCTTGGCCTCACATATGATGATGTTTTATTACTTCCAGATGCCTCAGAAGTTGTTCCTAGCGAAGTAAATACGGGCACGTGGCTTACCCGCACAATCTCTTTATCTGTTCCTTTGATTTCATCTGCGATGGACACTGTCACTGAATCTGCAATGGCAATTGCAATGGCAAAAGCTGGTGGCATCGGAATTATTCATAGAAACTTACCGATAGATGAGCAAGTTACTCACGTTAAATTAGTAAAAAATGTTGGTCTTGCCGGCGCGGCTGTTGGTGTCGGAGATGATGGTTTTAATCGCGCACAAGCGCTGATCGAAGCAGGCGTTGACGTTGTTGTGGTTGATACCGCTCATGGTCATCACCGAGCTGTCCTTGATGCAATTGCACGTATTAAGAAATTCTCTCCTACGACACAAGTTATCGGCGGAAATGTTGCGACACGTGCGGGAGCGCAAGCACTTATAAACGCTGGTGCTGATGCTGTAAAAGTTGGCGTTGGTCCAGGATCAATTTGTACAACACGAGTTGTTGCAGGTGTTGGTGTTCCACAAATTACAGCGATCATGGAAGCCAGCAAAGCGTGTCAAAAAGCTGGCATTCCACTTATTGCAGATGGTGGATTGCAATATTCAGGTGACATCGTTAAAGCAATTGTTGCTGGTGCAAATTCGGTAATGCTTGGTTCATTACTTGCTGGGTGCGATGAGTCACCTGGCGAATTAGTAGAAATTGATGGAAGAAAATACAAGGCGTATCGAGGAATGGGCTCACTAGGAGCAATGCAATCGCGCGGAGATAAGAAGTCATACTCCAAAGATCGTTACATGCAAGATGACGTTTTATCAGAAGATAAGTTAGTTCCAGAAGGCATCGAAGGGAAAGTTGCTTACAGCGGCTCTGCAGCTGATGTTGTTCACCAATTAGTTGGTGGATTGCGTTCTGGAATGGGTTATGCCGGAGCTCCCGATATCGAAACACTTCGCCGCGAAGGACGATTAATTCAAATTACATCAGCAGGATTGCAAGAGAGTCATCCACACGATGTTATGCATGTTGCAGATGCGCCAAACTATTCCCAAAAGAATTAACTAGAAGAATTAAGTCACCGAAGGGAAAATCATGAGCGACATCGAATTAGCTCCCGGAAAGAGAGCCCGCCAGGCCTATTCCTTTGACGATATTGCAATTGTTCCAAGCCGTCGTACGCGTGACCCACTAGAAGTTTCCACATCATGGCAGATTGATGCATACAAGTTTGATTTGCCAATGATGGCCGCTCCAATGGATTCAGTTGTCTCACCGGAGACTGCAATTGCTATTGGAAATCTCGGCGGATTAGGTGTTCTAAACCTTGAAGGTTTATGGACTCGCTATGAAGATCCACGTATTCCACTGGGCGAAATTGCATCGATGCCCGATAAGCATGCAACCAAGCGCATGCAGGAAATTTATGCTGCACCAATCAAGCCAGAGTTAATTAAAGAGCGAATCAAAACAATTAGAGATGCTGGCGTAACAGTTGCTGCATCCCTTTCCCCAGCTCGCACTGCTGAATTACACAAAGCTGTGATTGATGCAGGAGTTGATATTTTCGTTATTCGCGGAACAACGGTTAGCGCTGAACACGTTGCAGCCGAGACTGAAGCGCTAAATCTTAAAAAGTTTATTTACGAACTCGATGTTCCAGTTATCGTCGGCGGAGTTGCAACTGCAACAGGTGCGTTGCACTTAATGCGTGCTGGTGCTGCCGGTGTTCTCGTTGGTTTCGGTGGGGGATCTGCTCACACAACAAGAAAAGTTTTGGGTATCGAAGTTCCTATGGCATCTGCGGTTGCAGAAGTTGCTTCTGCGCGCCGCGAATATTTGGATGAATCTGGTGGACGTTATGTTCACGTTATTGCAGATGGATCTGTTGGCCGAAGTGGTGACATTGCAAAAGCAATTGCATGCGGCGCTGATGCGGTCATGATGGGTTCACCACTTGCTAAGGCTACAGAAGCACCTGGACTTGGTTGGCACTGGGGATCTGAAGCACATCACCCAGAACTTCCACGTGGAGAAAGAGTTGCAGTTGGTACTTCAGGAACATTGCAAGAAATTTTGCTTGGACCTTCACATGCCGCAGATGGGTCAATGAATTTATTTGGTGCACTACGTCGTGCGATGGCAACAACTGGTTATTCAGATGTGAAGTCATTTCAGCGAGTAGAAGTTCTTATTCATCGTGCCTAATCCACACGGAGTCCTTGTTGTTGATTTTGGTGCGCAATACGCCCAATTAATCGCACGACGAGTCCGTGAAGCAGATATTTATTCGGAAATCGTTCCATCTTCGATTACCGCTGCAGAAGTAAGTGCAAAAAATCCTGAAGCAATAATTCTCTCTGGCGGACCATCGAGTGTGTACGCAGAAAATGCACCAACGGTTGATCCTGCAATCTTCGCTTTAAACATCCCTATTTTTGGAATTTGCTATGGCTTTCAAGCAATGGCAGTAGCACTTGGTGGCGTAGTTAGCCAAACAGGTAAGTCAGAGTTTGGTCGCACGCAATTAAAAGTAAACGCTGGCTCAAAAGTATTTAACTCTCTTCCCACAGAGCAAAGAGTATGGATGTCTCACGGGGACGCTGTTACAGAAGCACCGTGTGGTTTTAGCGTCACTGCAAGTACGAGCGATACAGCGATTGCGGCATTTGAAAGTGCAAACGCACAGTTTTCAGGCGTTCAATTCCATCCTGAAGTTCTGCACTCCGAGCACGGCCAAGCAATCCTTAAGAATTGGTTAGTCAATATTGCTAAGTGCAATACAACTTGGACAACTGCAAATATTGCTAAAACGGAGATAGAAAAAGCTCGTGAACAAATTGGCGATAAGCGAGTGATCTGCGGATTATCTGGTGGAGTCGATTCTGCTGTAGCGGCAGCAATCATTCAAAAAGCTGTAGGCAATCAACTCACCTGTGTATTTGTTGATCACGGTTTGTTGCGAAGCGGTGAATCCGAACAAGTCCAACGCGACTTCGTAGCCTCAACTGGTGTAAATCTCGTTGTTGTTGACGCGGTCGATCAATTCTTAGATGCACTTAAAGGCGTCAGCGATCCGGAAACTAAACGCAAAATCATTGGTCGCGAATTTATAAGATCTTTTGAAAAAGCTGCACGAGATATTGCAAGTGGTGGTGTAGTGGAATTCTTAGTGCAAGGAACTCTCTACCCAGATGTTGTCGAATCTGGTGGAGGAACAGGAACTGCAAACATTAAGTCGCATCACAATGTTGGCGGCTTGCCTGATGATCTTAAATTTAGTCTGGTCGAACCATTGCGTGCCTTATTTAAAGATGAAGTAAGAAATGTTGGCATGGAATTAGGTTTGCCAGAAGAGATTGTGTGGCGCCAACCCTTTCCTGGCCCAGGACTCGGCATAAGAATTATTGGCGAAGTAACTCGCGATCGTTTAGAGATATTGCGCGCTGCTGATTTGATAGCTCGCGAAGAGCTAAAAACAGCCGGACTCGATAGAGATATTTGGCAATGCCCAGTAATTTTGCTCGCAGATGTGCGAAGTGTTGGCGTTCAAGGAGATGGTCGAACTTACGGTCATCCAATTGTTTTGCGGCCAGTATCCAGCGAAGATGCAATGACTGCGGATTGGTCACGAATTCCCTATGAAGTTCTTGAGAAGATTTCGACACGTATTACCAATGAGGTGCGAGAAGTAAATCGAGTCGTGTTAGATGTAACCAGTAAACCGCCAGCAACAATCGAGTGGGAGTAAAAGTGAAGAAAAAGCTAGCAACAGCAATCGGAATTCTATTTGCAATTACTTCCATTTCCTTTGTGCCATCAGCACAAGCTGCAGCAGTCAAGTGCACGCCAACTAAAGCTGTTGGACACGCACCAAAGAAGATTGCAACTCCAAAGAAAGTTTTAACAACTTTTCCAAAGAAATTTACACTCGTTACCAATTGCGGAAACATAGTCATTACTACTGTTGGTTCTAAAGCACCATTCACAATGACTTCGATTGCAGCCCTTGCAAAAGGAGGTTATTACAATGACTCGCTCTGTCATCGATTAACTACTCAGGGATTATTTGTTTTGCAGTGCGGAGATCCAACAGCAACTGGTAGCGGTGGTCCGCAATTCACATACCCAGATGAAAACTTGCCTGCCAATAAGAGCAATAACTATCCAGCGGGTACAGTTGCAATGGCGAATTCAGGTCCAAACACAAACGGAAGTCAATTTTTCTTGGTCTATGCGAACACAACACTTGCACCTAGTTACACAATTTGGGGAACCATCACATCTGGCTTAGATATCGTCAAGGCAGTTGCAAAGGCTGGCGCAGTAGGTGGTGCACCAGATGGCAAGCCAGCAAAAACTATTGCGATTTCGAAAGTCTTAGTTAATTAATTCGTATTAACTAACTTAAAGGCTTCAGCAAGTCTTCCTTC
Organism: Candidatus Planktophila limnetica; assembly: GCA_029979485.1. GTDB lineage: Bacteria > Actinomycetota > Actinomycetes > Nanopelagicales > Nanopelagicaceae > Planktophila > Planktophila limnetica_A. The sequence continues at coordinate 6,525 of JAPOHK010000011.1, read as the reverse complement.
TGCAAAACCTGCTGCGGCTGCATTGCGGCCACCCCATTCGCGAACCATTTTCTCTAAATCCGGGTTATGCGAAGTTTGTGATGCGTGAGCGTGTAGCGCTTTTATTTTCAAATCAAATGTGTCGGTAACGTCCACAAAGTGATCTGGGTTTGAGAATCCCATCATCCATATTTCGCGCACTTTCCACGGTTCTAAATTTTCTTTTTCTAAGAGATCCGTAAAAGCAAAAGGGTTTCGAGCATCCGGATATACCGCTTGAACAGCAGCTTCTCCTGCGGCCAAGTGGTCTGGATGGCTCGCGCCAATTCTTTCCCAATTTCGTTCAGGGCTCTGGCAGACCATTCGATCCGGTTTAACGCGACGAATTTGGCGAACAATATCTTTTCGTAGCGCAATAGTTGCTTCGAGATGCCCGTCAACATAATTTAAAAATGTAATGTCAGTTACGCCGATAACAGCACCAGCTTCGCGTTGTTCGCGTTGACGCACTTGTGGCATATCTTCTTTCGCGATTCCCGATGCCTCGCCACCTTGATCACCATTTGTGCAGAACACATATGACACTTGTATTCCTTTTTTTACCCACTGTGCAATGGTTCCGGATGCACCAAAATCTGAATCATCAGGGTGGGCGTTAACAACAAGCACGCGCTTGATTTCGGTATCTGCAATCGGTTCCATATCGGTAAGCCTAATATACTCACCGCCATGGAAAGTACCGATGCCTTACTAGAAGGGCTCAATCCGCAACAGCAAGCCGCTGTTACCCATAGCGGTGGACCACTTCTAGTAGTTGCAGGTGCTGGTTCTGGAAAAACACGAGTGTTGACTCGCAGAATCGCTTACTTAATGGCCCGTCGTGGTGTCGCACCGTATGAAATTTTAGCTATCACATTTACAAACAAAGCTGCCGGCGAAATGAAAGAACGCGTAGCAGCGCTAGTTGGTCCAGTTGCGAAATCAATGTGGGTCTCAACATTTCACTCAGCATGCGTGCGATTGCTGAGACAAGAAGCTGTACGACTCGGATATGGCAATGCGTTTAGCATTTATGATTCAGCAGATAGTTTGCGATTGATAACTATCGTTGCAAAAGAACTTAACTTGGATCCAAAACGCTATCCAGCGCGCCAATTCCAATCAATTATTTCTAATGCAAAAAACGAGCTGATGGGTCCACACGATTATGTAAACGCGACCAAGAACCAGTTCGAAGAGGTTGTTGCAGATGTTTATGCTGTTTATCAACGTAGATTGCAGCAAGCAAATGCGATGGATTTTGATGATCTTATTTTGAAAACAGTTGAAGTAATCCAGAAGTTTCCAGAAGCAAAGGCTCGTTTGCGATCTCGCTTCAAACATGTGTTGGTCGATGAATATCAGGATACGAATCATGCGCAATACATTTTGGTGAAAGAGCTTGTCGGAAGTGCAGAAGAGGGTTTAGCGCCGGCTGAGTTATGCGTTGTGGGCGATGCTGATCAATCAATTTACGGTTTCCGAGGAGCAACAATTCGAAACATTCTTCAATTTGAGCTGGATTATCCAAATGCCACGACCGTCTTGCTAGAACAAAACTATCGTTCAACTCAAAACATACTCTCAGCTGCAAATGCTGTGATTACAAAAAATGAAGGTCGCAAAGAGAAAAATCTGTGGTCCGAAGAGGGTGCAGGAGCGCCACTGATTGGTTATGTCGCAGAGTCCGAACACGACGAAGCAGAATTTATAAAAGATGAAATTCGAGAGTTACAGCGAAGTGGTCAATCCGAGCCAGGAGATACGGCTATTTTTTATCGCACAAATGCGCAATCTCGCGTTTTTGAAGAAGTTTTTATGCGCTCGGCTTTGCCTTATAAAGTCGTTGGTGGTCTTCGATTCTACGAACGTAAAGAAATTAAGGATCTCTTGGCGTATTTACGAGTCCTCGCTAATTTAGAAGATGAGATTTCACTTCGAAGAATAATTAATGTTCCAAAGCGTGGAATCGGTGACCGGGCAATCGAGTGCGTTGATCAGTACGCGCAATTAAATAATCTTTCTTTCTGGAGTGGATTATCGCAATGCGAGAAAGTCTCTGGAATGCCTAATCGAGCAGCGCAGTCGGTTAAAGAGTTTGTTTCAATGATGGTAGCTCTTCGCACGTTAGTTGAAGCTAAGACTCGTCCATCAGTAATCATCGAAGCCATTCTTGAGCAATCAGGATTATTATCAGAATTATCTTCCAGTACAGATCCGCAAGATGAAGTTCGTGTAGAAAACCTTAAGGAATTAGTTGCGGTTTCAATGGAGTACGAAGAGCGACCATTTGATGAATTAGGCGAAGATGAAGAAATCTCACTCGCAGGCTTCCTTGAAAAAGTTTCACTTGTTGCAGATGCAGATGAAATTCCTGAGGGTGAAGATCGAGGTGGAGTTGTAACACTGATGACTCTGCACACTGCTAAAGGTTTGGAATTTCCAACAGTATTTCTCACGGGAATGGAAGATGGAATATTTCCGCACTCACGAACACTTGGGGAGAAAGATGAAATCGAAGAAGAACGACGTCTCGCATACGTTGGTCTTACGCGCGCAGAAAAACGACTCTATATTTCTCGCGCGGAATACAGATCTTCGTGGGGCTCGCCAACATATAACCCTGCATCACGATTTTTAGATGAAATTCCTGAAGGTGTAATTGAGTGGAGAAATCACGGTGGTTCATCCGCATCACTGTCTCCTTCACTTGTTAGAAAAACTCGTGTTGCAACCGCACCGCCACCTCGCCCGACAGGAAAGAAAAGCACTGCAATGCAATTAGCGGTGGGCGAGCGTGTGTCACATGACACATTTGGACTCGGAACTGTTGTTGCTATTGCAGGTGAAGGCGATAAGTCCGAAGCCACCATAAACTTCGGGCAGTACGGTGAGAAGCGATTACTGCTGCGTTATGCACCAGTTGAGAAGCTCTAGTATTAGCAAATACTTTTTTACGATATGACTGGAGTTTTCTGTGGATCTCTTTGAATACCAAGCGCGAGATCTCTTTGAAAAACACGGAGTACCTGTACTTGCTGCAGCTATCGCAACGACTCCACAACAAGCACATGATGCCGCAGCAAAAATTGGCGGAAAAGTTGTGGTAAAGGCTCAAGTCAAAGTTGGTGGCCGCGGAAAAGCTGGCGGAGTAAAAGTTGCAGCAGATGCCGCGGAAGCACAAGAAAAGGCAAGTGCAATCCTTGGAATGGACATTAAAGGTCACACTGTTCGCACAGTGATGATTGCCCAAGCCGCTCCAATTGATTCTGAGTATTACTTAGCAATTTTGTTAGATCGGTCCAATCGAACTTTTCTTGTCATGGCATCTGTTTCAGGTGGAATGGATATCGAGGAAGTAGCCCACACCGCTCCTGAAAAATTGGCAAAAATTCCTGTAGATGCCAACATCGGAATTACGGCGCAAAAGGCGAAAGAGATTGTTGCAGCTGCTGCGTTTCCGGCAGATGTTGCACCACAAGTTGAAGCAGTTCTGCTGACACTCTGGAAAGTTTTTCAATCCGAGGATGCAACCCTGGTCGAAGTAAACCCACTAGTTAAAACAGTTGATGGAAAAATAATCGCTCTAGATGGCAAAGTAACTTTAGATGACAACGCTGGCTTTAGACATCCAGATCACGAAGCGCTGATCGATCATGCTGCAACGAATGCTCTAGAAGCGGCAGCTAAAGAAAAGGATCTCAACTACGTAAAACTTGACGGACAAGTTGGAATTATTGGTAATGGTGCTGGTCTTGTAATGAGCACGCTTGATGTCGTTGCATATGCAGGAGAAAAATTCGGGGGAGTTCGCCCAGCAAACTTCTTAGACATTGGCGGTGGAGCATCAGCACAAGTGATGGCCGATGGACTCTCGATTATTTTGGGAGATTCAGATGTAAAGAGCGTTTTTGTAAACGTATTTGGCGGAATCACAGCATGTGATGCTGTTGCTAATGGAATTGTTCAAGCGCTCGAATTACTCGGCGCAAAAGCGACAAAGCCAATCGTGGTTCGACTAGATGGAAATAATGTTATTGAAGGACGTGCAATCCTTAAAGCAGCAGCACATCCATTAATTGAGCAAGTAGACACTATGGATGGAGCAGCAAATCGCGCTGCAGAATTGGCGGCAAAGTAATGTCTATCTTTCTCAATGAAAAAAGTGTTGTCATAGTTCAAGGAATGACTGGCGCTGAAGGAACTAAGCATACAAAACGCATGTTGGCATCTGGTACAAAAGTTGTCGGTGGAGTTACTCCAGGCAAGGGTGGTCAGAGTGTAGATATTGACGGACATATTCTTCCAGTTTTTAATACCGTTTCCGAAGCAATGAGTGCCACTGGCGCAAACACTTCAGTTGTCTTCGTTCCCCCAAAGTTTGCAAAGGCTGCAGTTATTGATGCAATCGATGCTGCAATGCCACTAGTGGTTGTGATTACTGAAGGAATTCCAGTCCATGACTCTGCAAGCTTTTATGCGCACGCAGTAACTAAAGGAACAACCCGAATTATTGGACCGAACTGCCCAGGACTAATAAGTCCGGGACAATCAAATGTTGGAATCATTCCAGCGGACATCACAGGCAGCGGTCCTATTGGTTTAGTCTCAAAATCCGGAACTCTCACTTACCAAATGATGTATGAACTACGCGATATTGGTTTTAGTACTGCAGTTGGAATCGGAGGTGATCCTGTTATCGGGACAACTCACATCGATTGCTTACGGGCATTTCAAGATGATCCAGAAACTAAAGCGATTGTCATGATTGGTGAAATTGGCGGCGATGCTGAAGAGCGCGCTGCTGCATTTATTAGTGAATACGTCACAAAACCTGTTGTGGGTTACGTTGCAGGATTCACAGCTCCCGAAGGAAAAACAATGGGTCACGCTGGTGCAATTGTTTCCGGTTCATCAGGAACTGCGCAGGCGAAGAAAGATGCACTTGAAGCAGCCGGAGTTAAAGTAGGTAAAACACCAAGTGAGAGCGCGCAATTAATGCGCGCAATATTGGGGCGCTAGTTTTTATGTTTCAACGTGTCCTATGGGTCTCGTTGTCACAAGTTCTGCGCAGCATTGCACTCGTACTGTTACCAATCGCATTTCTATCTTTAATCGCATGGGCAACTGCTGGAAGCATCACTGGAAATACATCTGATCCAATTCGCGCTGCAATCTGGGTGTGGCTCGGCGTTCACAACATTCCATTTGCACTCAGCATTCCACCTGCAGGAGTCCAAGGATTTTTCTCATATTTACCACTCGGCGCTTTAATTTTCCCATTTCTGGCAATAAGAAGTTCATTTTCAAAAATAGTTGATCGCTTGGACAGAGACACAAATTTGATAAATATTGCTCGAGTGCACTTCACAATAATTTATTGTTTAATCGCAGAACTCTTGATTTTTATATCCAAAACAGATTCAATTCGACCTGTTTGGTATTCAGCAATTGCAATATTAATTCCGTGTGTGTATCTGACTACATTAACTGTGGGTAAAAAAGTAACACTAACTCAACCCGTTAATTTAGGAACTCGCATCGTCGCTTTGCTGTTGGCTATCAGTGCGATATTTCTTTCCATCTCTCTGTTTATAAACCTTTCGACTGTTAAAGACCTGATTACAGTTTTACGTCCAGGAATTATCGGTGGATTTTTGCTTCTTTTAATCAATATTGTTTACCTACCAAATGCAGCTGTATCAACAATGGCGTACTTAAGTGGCACAGGATTTGGAGTTGGATCAAATACATTGGTCTCCCCACTCGAACATAGCGTTGCACAAATACCTGCGATACCAATTCTGGGTGCACTTCCAACAACGGAACATCCACAATTTCTGTTTTCTATATTCTTCTTTGTTATGGCAGGTGCGCTACTCGCAAGTTGGACTATTGCCCTGAATACAAGAGTGTTATGGCAGAGTTATTTCGTCAGCATTGCAAGTGTTTTTATTCTTACGTATTTCTCTAGCGGCTCGTTACTTACTAAAGAAATGTCGACCGTCGGACCTTCACTCTGGAAATTTCCTTTGAGTGTTGCCCTTGAAATGGGAATTGGCATCGCAATGGCAATTTTTATTCCACGAATTTCCTTGCCTTCTCGAAAATCAAAAATTGATGGATAGAGGATTGCTTGTTCTGGCTTCGGGTACGGGTACGTTAGCCGAAGCAATTATTCGCGCGACTCAGGACGGTGAGTTATCCGCACACATTCTTGCCGTTTTAACTGATAAGCCAGAAGCCGAAGTTGTTTCAAAATGCGCTTCGCTTGGAGTTCCAATCATTACGCACCCCATCGCGGAAAATCGTGAAACCTGGAATGAAGAGTTGTTTTTGATTACCGAATCACTCAATCCATCCTTAGTTGTAAGTGCTGGGTTCATGAGAATTTTGGCTCCTGAATACGTTGCTAATTTTAAAGTTATCAATAGTCATCCATCGCTGCTGCCGAGTTTTCCCGGAGCTCATGCTGTGAGAGATGCACTAAAAGCCAATGCGACCGTT
>JAPOHK010000156.1 GCA_029979485.1 Candidatus Planktophila limnetica | reverse complement strand
GTTGCCACCGAAATTGCCTTCAAAGAGCATGCAATTCAGCCTGTAGAACTTTCATCCAAAGAAGGCTTAGCGCTAATAAATGGAACTGATGGAATGCTTGGCCAACTTGTATTAGCTCTACATGACATTTCAAATTTGTTAAAGACTTTAGATGTTACGACTAGCCTAAGTGTTGAAGCGCTTTTAGGCACAGATAAAGTTTTCCAAAAACATCTTCATGATTTAAGACCACAGGTAGGTCAGGGAAAATCTGCTGCAAATATTGCAAAGCTGCTGTCCGACTCTCCTCTAGTTAAGTCTCATGCTGGGAAAGAAGATGGACGAGTACAAGATGCATACTCTTTACGTTGCGCACCACAAGTGGCAGGCGCTGCGAGAGATACCGTGGCACATGCTTCACGGGTTGCCGATTTAGAGCTGCAATCAATTATTGATAATCCAATTGTTTTAACTACTGGGGAAATTAGTAGTAATGGAAATTTTCATGGCGCACCTATTGCTTATGTGCTTGATTTTCTGGCGATCGCAATCGCAGATGCCGCGTCGATTTCTGAGCGTCGCAGCGACCGAGCGCTAGATGAGCATCGTTCATTTGGATTACCGCCCTTTCTTGCGCATGATGCCGGGGTTGATAGCGGCATGATGATTGCGCAATACACACAAGCAGGGCTGGTGTCTGAGATGAAGCGCTTGGCCGTGCCGGCATCTGTTGATTCCATTCCCTCTTCGGCAATGCAAGAAGATCATGTCTCTATGGGTTGGCATGCAGCAAGAAAATTACGTAAATCAATTGATGCATTCACTCGTGTCATTGCAATTGAATTAATGATTGCTTCTCGCGCAGTTGATATGCGCACGCCTTTGACTGCCGGAACCGGTACCAACGCTGCAATTAAAACTTTAAGGAGCAAAGTTGCCGGACCGGATAGTGATCGTTGGTTAACCCCGGAGATTGAAGCCTCTGTTGAATTGGTTAAGTCAAATGAAATTTTAAATTCAGTAGAGAAAGCAGTTGGTCAATTGTTATGAGTCGAGTAATTCATTCACCACAAGGAAGTGCAATTTCAGCGCTCGGATGGCAACAAGAAGCAGCGCTTCGGATGTTGCAAAATAACTTAGATCCAGAAGTTGCAGAACGTCCCGAAGAATTAGTTGTTTATGGTGGTACTGGAAAAGCCGCACGCGATTGGAAATCTTTTGATGCGCTAATTCGCACACTTAAGACTTTAAAAGCTGATGAAACCATGCTGGTGCAATCTGGTAGACCCGTTGGTGTTTTTCAAACACATGAATGGGCGCCTAGAGTTTTAATCGCAAATTCAAATTTAGTTGGTGATTGGGCAAATTGGCCAGAGTTCCGTCGATTAGAGGCCGCAGGCCTGACTATGTATGGACAAATGACTGCTGGATCTTGGATTTACATTGGAACGCAAGGAATTTTGCAAGGTACTTATGAAACTTTTGCCGCAGTGGCTAATCAGGATTTCGGCGGAACTCTGGCTGGAACTTTAACTTTAACTGGCGGCGTAGGTGGAATGGGTGGTGCGCAACCACTTGCAATCACAATGAATGACGGGGCATGTATTTGCGTTGATGTTGATGCGACGAGATTACAGCGACGTGTAGATCATCGATATCTGGATGCCTGGACTGAAAATGTTGAAGAAGCCCTAGAAATAGCGTTAAAAGCAAAGGCGGAGCGGAAGGCATACAGCATTGGTCTGCTTGGTAATGCCGCGACAATTTTCGCTGATTTTCTAAAACGCGGCGTGCCAATTGATATTGTCACAGATCAAACCTCTGCGCATGATCCACTTTCATATTTACCAGAAGGAATTTCGGTTGCAGAATGGCAAGACATGGCAAAGAAAGATCCTGCTGGATTTACAAAACGTTCTCGCGAATCTATGGCAAAACAAGTTGAAGCTATGGTTGGCTTTAAAGATGCTGGCGCAACAGTTTTTGATTATGGAAATTCAATTCGCGGTGAAGCCATGTTGGCTGGATATTCGCGCGCATTCGATTTTCCAGGTTTCGTTCCGGCTTACATCAGACCGCTTTTCTGCGAGGGTAAGGGTCCGTTTAGATGGGTT
>JAPOHK010000111.1 GCA_029979485.1 Candidatus Planktophila limnetica | reverse complement strand
CTCTTAGTTCACTGCGGTCGCTTATCACCAGAGAAGAAGCCAGAGAATTCTCTGCGAGCTCTTCAAGAATTAACACGCCAAGGAATTAACGCGCGCCTTGTTTATGTGGGTATTGGTCCGCTACAGAAAAAACTTATGCAAGAGTCAAAAGATCTGCCTGTGACATTTTTAGGTTACGTGGCTGGACGCCAAAAACTTGCAGCAATTCTTTCCAGTGCCGATATTTCACTAGCACCTGGTCCAATCGAAACTTTCTGTTTAGCTGCAATGGAATCTCTTGCATCGGGCACACCGGTTGTGGCCTCAAGCACTAGTGCTGTCGGTGAATTTTTACTCCTTGATTCAGATCAACCTGTGGGCGCTACTTTTGAAAATACCCCAGAAACCTTTGCAGAGGCGATTAAGAGTGTGATGCGAATGCGCGCGCGTAATTCAAATTTAGCGCGCGTATGTCATCAGCAAGCAGAGAATTTTCCATGGAGCGCCACTGTGTCACAGATGTTGCGACTACATGATGATTCACAACGTGTTAAAAAAGCTCACCACAGGTTGCGAGCGGCCTAATGTCATCTCCACTTCGCTTCGTAGTACTTGGCGACAGTGCAGCAGCTGGAATTGGTGACTCTGACAAACATGGCAATAATTTTGGTTGGGGTTATTACCTAGCTCGAGCAATTCAAACTCCACTTGTCTATGTGAATGTTTCGCGCCCAGGTGCACAATCCCAAGAAGTCAGAGATGTTCAACTCAAGCACGCGCTTGATTTCAACCCAAATTTAGCTGCCGTCATTGTTGGCGGCAATGATGTATTGCGAAATGGATTTTCGCCCCAACGTTTTCATCAAAACCTTCGTGAAATAGTTTCAGAACTCACAGCGCTAAAAAGCACAGTGATGCTCCTTGAACTTCATGACCCAAACAAAATTTTGAAACTTCCTAAAACCCTTGCTGGCATTCTTGATCGCAGAATTACAATGGTCAACGCAATAACAAAATCCGTAGCACAAGAGTTTTCGGCAAAGCTATTGCAGACCCGCCAAATTTCAGATATCTACTCAAAAGATATGTGGCACGTCGATCGCATGCATCCATCAAAAAAGGGTCATCAGTACTTAGCCAAGAATTTCAGAAAGATTTTGCTCGATGAAATTCCAGTAGAACCTGTTCCAATTTCACCAGTTCAGGTTAAATCACGTAAAGAGTCAATAAGCTGGATGCTTCTTAAGGGCACGCCTTGGTTTTTTAAACGTAGTTTTGATTTACTCCCAGCAATTCTTTTCTTGATTGCAAAGGAGAAATTACTCAACGCCTTTGGTGGGCTGCGCAGCAAAGAAAATAACGTTCACTTTGCAAACTTTGCACAATCTCAATCGACAGAAGCGATTTCTGCGTAATACTCGTAAGTACTAAAACTCTGGCTTAAACTGGCCACATGCTCGCAATCATCGCTGCCGGTCAAGGATCACAATCCCCGGCAATGCTAAGTGCCTGGCTAAAGGATTCAACGCTTCGAGATACATGCGCAGCCTGGTCATTAGAAATAGGAATAGACCTTTTAACTCTTGGAACTTCGGCTGGCGCAGAAGAAATCAAAGACACTGCAGTTGCACAGCCTTTAATCGTTGCAGCCGGATTATTAAGTTTTAAAGCACTTGGTGTCACACCATCTGTTGTTGCAGGTCACTCAGTTGGAGAAATTACTGCGGCATCTCTTGCCACAATTATTTCTGAAATCGATGCGATGAAAATTGTTACAGCTCGTGGATATGAGATGGCAAAGGCGGCCGCAATTACACCTGCTGGCATGTCAGCAGTTCTAGGTGGCGAAAGAGACGCAGTTGTTGCGGCAATTACCGCAGCCGATTTAGTTGCAGCGAACGAAAATGGCGCCGGACAAATTGTCGCTGCTGGTTCACTCGATGGTTTAGAAAAACTTGCAGCAAATCCCCCAGAAGGTGCGCGCGTTCGTGCGCTCGCTGTTGCCGGGGCGTTTCACACCTCTTATATGCAACCTGCCATCGAACCTCTTCGTGCACTCGTTGCCGCTACTCACACGCACGATCCTGTGGCTGCAATTATCTCGAATAAAGAAGGTGCACAAGTTTCAAGTGGGCGCGAATTTATGGATCGAATCGTTTCTCAGATAGCTAATCCAGTGCGCTGGGACTTATGCATGAGTACTCTGAAATCTATGGGCGTCACAGGTGTTATCGAATTGGCACCTGCTGGCACATTAGTTGGATTACTTAAGCGAGCAGAACCAAGTATCGAAACCTTTGCGCTGAAATCACCGGATGATTTAGATGCCGCGCAAATCTTTGCAGCAAATCATGGGAGCAAATAAATGACGACTATAAAAAGCAGCAAAGGATCTGAAGCGCAGATTGTCTCTGTTGGCACTTATCGACCCGCACGCTTAGTTCCGAACTCAGAAATTGTGGATCGAATTGATTCAAGTGATGAGTGGATTCAACAACGCACCGGCATTGAATCACGCCGCTTTGCGCGCCCCGATGAATCAGTTATTGATATGGCCCAAGCTGCTGCAGAAGTTGCACTCAAGCGAGCCAAGCTAACGATTGCAGATATCGACACCGTCATCGTTGCAACTATTACTTTTCCTTATCAGGCACCGAGTGCCGCAACTGCTTTGATTGAACGTTTAGGAAATCCAAAGGCTGCAGCATTTGATGTGGGCGCTGCGTGTGCTGGTTTTTGTTATGGGCTTGGAATGGCAAATGACTTAGTCCGTGGTGGAACATCTAAGAACGTGCTAGTCGTTGGTGTTGAAAAGATTTCGGATTTCACAGACCCAGATGATCGCGCTACAGCTTTTATTTTTGCAGACGGCGCAGGAGCCGTGGTTGTAAGCGCTGCAGATCACGTTGGTATTGGTCCAACCATCTGGGGATCTGATGCTGCAAACCGCGATGCAATCTTGATGGAGCCAGCCTGGACTGATTACAAGAAAACTCCGCAATCAACAATTGAGCAACTTAAATGGCCATACATCGAACAACAAGGACAGACAGTTTTTCGATGGGCTGTATTTGAAATGAGCAAAGCGGCAACTCGCACATTAGAAGCAGCTGGCATCACAGTGGATCAACTCGGTGCGTTTATTCCACATCAAGCTAATTTTAGAATTATCGAAGCAATGGCACGTCAGATGGATATTCCTGATTCAGTTGTGATTGCAGATGACATTAAGACAAATGGAAATACATCTGCTGCATCAATTCCACTTGCAATGGATGCACTCCTTGAAAAACATCCAGAGTTACATGGCTCACTCGCACTGCTCATTGGTTATGGTGCTGGCCTTGTTTACGCGGGACAAGTAGTCCAATTACCTCCAGCACCATAATAATTTCTCGCTGATGCGGGGCAATTACTCGTAAGTAAGCCCACTTATCCGAGAGAATTACAGCCTAGCAATAACTAACGAATAGGAACTATAAAGATGGCACTTTCACAAGCGGATGT
>JAPOHK010000132.1 GCA_029979485.1 Candidatus Planktophila limnetica | reverse complement strand
TTGAATTGATTGGAGCTGCCGAATGACGCTTCTCGGCGGTCGCTACGCAGTTGGCGAAATGATTGGCACCGGTGGAATGGCCGATGTTTACGTTGCACAGGACGAAAGACTTGCCAGACAAGTTGCTGTAAAGATTTTGCGTAGTGATCTTGCGAAAGATCCTTCATTTGTGGCGCGCTTTAGAAAAGAAGCGTTCGCTGCTGCTGGTTTAAATCATCCGGGAATTGTTGCTGTGTATGACTCGGGCGAAGACCCTGCTCCATACATTGTTATGGAGTTAATTTCTGGTCATACGTTGCGCGAATTAATTCATCGCGGAGAGAGAATTCCTTTAGATCGTGCACTAGAAATTGGCGAAGGAATTCTCGCAGCGCTTGAATATTCACACGAACGCGGAATTGTTCACCGCGATATAAAACCAGCAAACATCATGATCACCGAGATGGGCGATGTGAAGGTGATGGACTTCGGTATTGCTCGCGCAATGGATGATTTTGGTGCGACCCTTACTAGTACATGGAACATTGTTGGAACTGCGCAGTATTTGTCTCCAGAGCAAGCGATGGGTGACACCGCAGATGCGCGCAGCGATATTTACTCAACTGGTTGTTTGTTATTTGAAGTTTTGACTGGACGCCCACCATTTACTGGTGACACTCCTGTTTCTATTGCATACCAACACGTTTCAGGTGAGTTGCCAAAACCATCTTCAATTCAGCCAACACTGCCTGGTGATATTGATGTGTTGCTCTCTGTTGCTTTAGCTAAAAAACCTCAAGATCGTTATCAATCCGCTGGTTTGATGCTTGATGACTTACATCGTGTGCGCACCGGTCAAGCTGTAACAACCAAGATTGCGCGCACTAAAATCTCTCGTCGCTCAGTTTTAACTTCTGTTATCGCAGTTGTTCTTACTATTGCAGTAGCTACCGGAGGAGTTTTCCTCTCGCGCTCTGATTCAACTGTTGGCACAGATGGAATTCCAAATGTTGTTGGGCTTACACAGATTGCGGCACAAGCACTTTTAACTGATTACACAGTCACTGTTCAACGCGCACATGACTCACGAATTCCTAAAGATCGCGTAGCAAGCCAATTTCCCTTGGCAACAACGCGCGCAGCAAAAGGTTCGGGCGTCATCATCACTATTTCTGATGGTCCGGGAGATGCCATTGTTCCAACTGATTTAGTTGGTCTATCTCTCATCGATGCGCGCAACTCTTTGGCTGCAGTTGGCTTAGTTATTTCATCAACACAAGCAGTGCCTGCTGATCGACCACAAGGAACTGTTTTGAAAGTTACGCCAGAACCTGGTTCGACAATTTCTGCAGGTAGCGGTGTTGTTCTACAAATTGCAAGTGGTGAAGTTGAAGTTCCATCCCTTATTGGAATCGACGCAATTCAAGCAAAAACTTTATTGGTGCAAGCGGGTTTCTTGGTTCGCGAAGTTGAAGCCTTTGATTCAAATCAACCTGCTGGTGTTGTAATCAGACAAGCTCCTGATGCAGGAACCACACAAACCATTGGCCAACCAGTAACAATTACAATTAATAAAGCGCCGTAATTTTTTAGTTGATTAACCGCTAATAACTGGAGAAAGTCCAACTGCTTTGCTCTGTGCATTTTTATCTCCACACTGCGTTAACCAATTAGCTAGTAATTTGTGACCGTGCTCTGTTAATACAGACTCTGGATGAAATTGCACACCCTCGATTGGCAGTGTTTTGTGGCGCATCGACATCACGACGCCAGATTCTGTGCGGCCAGTAACTTCTAGTTGGTCACCGATTGTTGCTGGTTCTACTGCGAGCGAGTGATAGCGAGTTGCAGTAAATGGTGATGGCAAGTTATTTAATACACCACTGCCTTCGTGAATTACTTGCGAAGTTTTACCGTGCAATAACTCTGGTGCGCGCGAAACTGTTGCGCCGAATGCAACACCAATTGCTTGGTGTCCAAGACAGACACCGAAGAGTGGGATTTCTTTTTCTGCGCAGTAATTAATCATTTCAATACTTACGCCAGCTTTTTCGGGAGTGCCGGGCCCTGGAGAAATAAGTACACCGTCATATTTGCTGGCCTCATCGGCTGTAACTTCGTCATTGCGCACAACAGTGCACTCGGCCCCAAGTTGGCCTAGGTATTGCACCAAGTTAAAGACGAAAGAGTCGTAGTTATCTACAACCAGGATCTTGGTAGCCATGTGCCAATTATGAAGGTTTCGGTGTAACCTCGCCTCATGCCAAAATCAAAGCTCCGTAAGAAGGTTCAAAAGGCGCACGCGCATCAGCAAGACGTGGTTGATCACACGCCAGCTCCTGCTGAAAGTCCTAAGTGGTTGGCGCCAACAATGGTTGCTGCTTTTCTCGTAGGCCTATTCTGGATTGTGGTCTTCTATGTAACTCAGACCAGCTATCCAATCCCAGGTATTGGCGCATGGAACATGGTTATCGGATTTAGCTTCATCGGATTTGGATTTACTCTCGCCACTAAATGGCGTTAATTACACGCGTGTAATTCGCTCCACAGAGTGGATAACTTCTGTGGATAACTTTTTAGCGCTTTGGAAGCAACGCGGAAGCTGCAATTGAACCGCCGATAAGTCCGCCTAAATGTGCTCGCCAATCCACGCCGCCAATAACAAATCCCATTGCAAAGTTAATAATGACAATGACGGCGATGCTTTTGATCTCTAGACCGTAGCGCTTGCTGACAACTGCAAATGCGCCGAATAATCCGAAGACTGCGCCAGATACGCCGACTGAGTATTGATAAGGAGTTGCAAGATAAGCAGAGAGAAGAGATCCAGATATTAGGGAAACAAAGAAAATAATTAAAAATCGCGACTTTCCAAATGCCGATTCTACTGGATTACCAAGTGCCATCAAGGCATAGAGGTTAAAGGCTAAGTGAAAAATTCCACCGTGTACAAGTGCCACTGT
>JAPOHK010000126.1 GCA_029979485.1 Candidatus Planktophila limnetica | reverse complement strand
AGGCAACGATGTACGCCCTTCGTGTTGCCAGGGCCGCTACTGGAAAATCCGCCATCGTAAAAATTGAGGGTGGCTACCACGGTAGTTACGATCCACTTGTTGTTTCAACTAAACCGCCGCTAGATAAAGCAGGCGATGAAGAGAACCCAACTCCTTATGTTGATCCAACCCTTGCACCCGGAGAAGTTTTCGTTGTTCCCTTTAATAACGCCGATGCACTAGAGCGTATCTTTGAGCAACATGCCAACAAGATTGCAGGATTTATCCTTGAACCAGTCTTAGAAAATATTGCAATCGTTCTGCCTGATGCTGGTTATCTTGAAAGAGTCCGCGAACTTTGCGACAAATACAAGATTGTTCTAATCTTTGATGAGGTAAAGACGGGATTAACTGCAGGAGCACACGGTGCGGCAACTCGTCTTGGTGTAAAACCAGATCTCATTACTCTTGCAAAATCAATTGGTGGCGGGCTTCCGCTTGCTGCATTTGGTGGCAAGAAGCACTATATGGATTTTGTTACCAATGGAAAGATGCCACATTTTGGTACCTTTAACGCAAACCCACTTGCCATGGCGGGCGTTCGCGCTATGGAACGCATCTGTTCTGACCGCGCACTTGAGGTCGCTGAAGAATTCAATATGCAGGCTTTGACCCGTATCGGTGACATCATCGATGAATATCAGCTACCAGCACACACAGTTGGTTTCGGAGTTAAAGGTTGCGTGACTTGGTCAACAACACCAGTACGTAATTACCGCGACTACAAAGCTACTGATTTTGGTGTTGCCGAAGCACATTGGTTATTTGCAATTAACCGCGGAATTATGACTCCGCCGGGACTTGATGAGCAGTGGCTAATTTCGCTTGCTCACGGACAGGCTGAGATCGATAAATTAGTTGAAGAATTCCGCGATTTCGCTAAAACACTCAGAAGCTAATTAAAGTAATAAGGCCCTGTGCTCCCCCTCGATGTAGAGCACAGGGCCTTACTTATTTAGTTGTTCGTCCCGGAACTAAGCTTCAAAAACCTTCTTCCAATCAGAAATCTTGAGAAGATAGAAAGCTCCACCTTCAAGCGTTTTCTGATTAAATTTAAGGATTCCTGAGGAAGTTTTAGTCGTGAGATCAGGGCGCGCTGTATATCCACCTACAGTATGCACTTGGGCATTGAAGTAGAAATACTTTGCGGTGTCGCCTGGCTTTGCAATGAGCGAAGTCGCATCGATGATTCCTGAAGATTCTTCATCGATTGTCATGAATTTAGATCCAGTCTTATCAAAATGATCTGGATTAAATTGAGCAACTGAAGCCAACTTTTGATCTGATAACCGGAAAGCTACGATTCGAGCAACGTGAGCATTGTTACCTGGATCTTCTTGTAGAAGTACAATTCCATCCTTGGTGACAGTCATATTGTCAGGCTTGCTGAGATATGGCGCTTCAGAACCATCCAAGAGAAGTTCTAACTTTGCTCCCAATTCAGGCTTTTGACCGTCAACAAAGGTGAGTCTCCAGAATCCGCCGCCATCACGAGAGATACCGGGTTCAGCTGGATTTTCTTTTGTAGCACCTGGATCCTTATTCGATTCAGTAGTGACAAAGTAGAAGACGTTTGGATTAATTGGGTCCCATTCACCATCTTCAATACGTGCAAACTCAGTTCCTTGAGCCGCATGGTCAACCGCTTGGGTTTTAATATCTGCATCCCAAATAGTCTTCTTGAAAGTCACATCTACAGGCTTGTTCTTTCCATAAGCTGCACGGAAAGCATTGTCATTGGAGATGTTTGGAACGTTAAGAACGCTTAGCTCGCCATTAGTGAGACCAGCTTTATCTGCAAATGTTCCAGACGCAGTCTTTTTTCCTACATATAGGAACAATTGTGAATCTGTTGCAGAACCGTCTTCATTACCAAGAACTACCGTATTGATTCCAGGCTTAGGATTTGGCATCAAGTTTTCCCACGATGCAAGACCCATGCGTGGAAGTTGAATTCCATTTCCATCCATATCGAAGGCAAAGCCGCGGGCATATCCGCTATCTCCGTCTTCCTCGCCTGCTAGGAATACTGCTCCTTCATAACCGAGCGTTGACCCACCACTCTTAAAGGCAAATGTTCCAGCTGGTGCAAGAGTTGCTGAGCAAAAACGGCTGATGAAGTTATCCATGTCAGCGGTAGTTCCTGCAGGAGCTACTCCGGTTAAATTGTTTTGATATTGCTTTGTGTTGTAATTGTAAAAACTCCATGAAGTGATGAAGTTAGATGCAGCAAGTGGGCGCTTCCCAGTTGGGCTAAAAGTGATCTTAGAAATTGATGTTCCGAGAACTGGTTGACCTTTACCGGCAGCTTTCGCTAGCGCTCCTACTGCTCCATAGGAAGGAACTTCGTGAGTGGAGAGAAGGACAACGTTTCCATCTTCGTCACGCATTGCACCCATTCCATCTGGGATTCCACGAATTGTTAATCCTGAAATCACATCTCCAGCAAAGACGAGGGGAGTAATCTCAGCTGCATCGGTCGTGGGAAGAATGTAGTCAGGTTTATTTAGTAATGAGTAGGCGGTAGAGGTTCCACCTACCAATGCAATTACCGCAACGCCTGCGGCAATCTTGTATCTAGTCTTCATTAATACAACTCCTTAGGTTTTGCAGGAAGGCTCCTGTGGGGGTGAGTTTCACGGCTGAATGAGAATGTATGGTTAAGCGAATAAGAAGTTTCGAAAAAATCAATTCTGTGAAACGATGTTTAGATTTAACGAGAAATTCATTCCAAAGGTTTAGCGTGCCTACATGAGTCAGATTCGTCGACGGATATTTACCTTGAGTTTACTTATTGCTATTTTTCAAAAGCCTCTAGCGCTCTTCGCTGTCACCAAACCGAAGTTTCAGCCCAAATTTGTTGGTCAAAAGGTTAATTTTCAGGGTCGAGTATTCACCGCGGTAAAAGGCAAGGTTAATGGAAAAATGATCCTTACTTGGGATTCAGGCAAAGTCCTTTCAACTCCTGCT
>JAPOHK010000016.1 GCA_029979485.1 Candidatus Planktophila limnetica | reverse complement strand
GCCCCATAACAAACCAACTAGCAGGAAGAGTGCGAGTGAACGACGACTCAATTAATCACCAGTTCTCAGTTTGATCGCGCAGTACGCGATATTGATCTACGACGTGTGGCGTAGCGTTTTCTTTAACACTTGCAACTGATCCTAAATCCCAACGTGGTGCTGATGCGCCACCAAGAAGTGCCCACGCTGCTTGTTTAGCTGCGCCATCTGCAACGTATTCACCAGCTGGCGGGATTAAAACTTCGCGACCAAAGAGTGCACTTGCAATCGGTGCAACACCAGGATTTTTTGCAGCGCCACCAATGAGCAAAATTCTTTGTACACCAACACCGAGTTTTTCTAAAGCATCGACAGCATCAACTAATCCGCAGAGCATTCCTTCAATCATTGCGCGAGCAATGTCTGCGCGATTTGAATTAGCTAAATTCATTCCGCTAAATACGCCTTTAGCGTTTGGACGATTAGGTGTGCGTTCGCCTTCAAAGTAAGGCAATAGCGAAAGTCCGTGTGCTCCAGCATCTGTTGTCAGTGCGAGTTGTCCAACTTCATCATGTGAAATTCCAAGAATGCGAGTTGCTGCATCAAGGATACGAGCAGCATTAAGCGTGCAGACAAGTGGTAAGAATTGTCCGGATGCATCTGCAAAGCCGGCAACTTGACCACTGGCATCATGAGTTGGAGTTTTTGAAACTGCGAAAGCCGTTCCACTTGTACCGAGTGAAACTATGACATCCCCGGGTTCTGCTTGAATTCCAAGTGCTGCGCCTGCGTTGTCGCCAGCGCCACCTGCAATAGGAATTCCAGTAGATGTAGTGCCACCGAATTCACCAGGTTTGATAATTCGTGGCAGCAGGTATTTACCATCATTGCGCAGTGCCAATTTGAGAATATCTTCGCGGTAGGCAGAAGCGAAAGGATCAAAATATCCTGTGCCGGATGCGTCACTTGCATCAGTAAATAGTTTTTCGAAATCTTTGCCACCTTGTAATTGCCATGACAACCAATCGTGTGGCAGCGCTACTGCTGCTACTTTCTTCGCATTCTCTGGCTCGCTATCTGCCATCCAGCGAAGTTTCGATGCTGTAAATGAAGCAACTAGAACAGAGCCAACTTTGCGCGCTGTTTCGGCATCTCCACCTAATTCGTTATTGAGATCTTTGGCCGCTTGTGCAGATCGTGTGTCATTCCATAAAAGTGCATCACGAATTACGTTGCCTTCAGAATCCAGTGCAACCATTCCGTGTTGTTGGCCAGCAATAGAAATAGCTGCAACGTCTTCTAATCCACCAGCATCTTTAATCGCACCGTCAAGGGCGTCCTTCCAGATACGTGGGTTAATTTCAGTGCCATCTGTATGTGTTCCGCGACCCTGGCGAATAAGAGCGCCGGTATTGGCATCTCGAATAACGACTTTTACTGATTGGGTAGATGAATCTACGCCTGCAACTAATTTCGAGTTGGACATGGGTGAAGGGTAGACTGCGCATGTCAGCGTTGACCAATCTAAGGTTATTTTTCCTATTTTTTAGAGGAGTTTTCTACATGCGCATCGGTGTATTAACAGGTGGTGGAGACTGTCCAGGACTTAACGCTGTTATCCGTGCAGTTGTTCGCAAAGGTGTAAAGGAATACGGTCACGAGTTTGTTGGCTTCCGTGACGGATGGAAGGGGCCTCTTGAAGGTCTCACGATGCCTCTTAATTTAGAAACAACTCGTGGGATTCTTCCTCGCGGCGGAACAATTCTTGGATCATCACGTACCAACCCATTTAAAATTGAAAACGGCGTTGAGAAAATTAAAGAGAATTTAGCAAAGATGGGCGTCGATGCACTCATTGCAATCGGTGGCGAAGACACATTAGGTGTCGCAACAAAGCTAGATGCACTTGGCGTAAAAGTTATTGGCGTTCCAAAGACAATTGATAATGATTTAAACAACACTGATTACACATTCGGTTTTGATACATCAGTAAACATTGCTGTCGAAGCAATTGACCGCCTACACACAACAGCAGAGTCTCATCACCGCACTCTTATTGTTGAAGTTATGGGTCGCCATGCTGGTTGGATTGCACTGCACTCAGGTCTTGCCGGTGGAGCAACATGTATCTTGATTCCCGAGATTCCATTTTCTGTAGACAAAGTCTGCGAATGGGTTGAATCTCGTTACAAGTCACACTTTGCACCAATTATTGTTATTGCCGAAGGTGCTATTCCACAAGAAGGCGACATGATCACAAAGGATCAGACACTTGATGCTTTTGGTCACGTAAAGCTCTCAGGAATTGGCGATTGGCTCGCACAACAAATCGAAGCAAAGACAGGCAAAGAAGCGCGCACATCAGTGCTTGGTCACATCCAACGTGGCGGAACTCCAACCGCCTTTGACCGCGTTCTAGCTACTCGTTTTGGATTGCATGCAATCACTGCAGCTCACGAAGGTGATTGGGGCAAGATGGTGGCTCTTCACGGCACAACTATTGCTCGAGTGCCTCTAGCAACTGCGACAGAAAAACTAAAAACTGTTGATCCTGCGCTTTACAAGGAAGCTGAGATCTTCTTCGGATAATTCGCCTACGCGGATACCCCAAGGTTCTCTACCCTTATCCCTATGACTTCAATCGACTCGCTCTTCACACCTGGACTAGTTGCGGCGCAACAACCGCAATGGCCAGGTGGAAATGATGGTGCTGCAATTAAATCTGCAGTGCAAGAGTTGAAATCTTTTCCACCACTAGTTTTCGCTGGTGAATGCGATGACCTCAAAGCACGCATTGCACTTGCGGCTGATGGAAAAGCATTCTGGTTACAGGGTGGAGATTGCGCAGAAACTTTCGCCGCAGCTACTGCTGATTCGATTCGAAACCGAATCAAGACCATTTTGCAGATGGCAGCAGTTCTTCAGTACTACTCATCACTTCCAGTTGTAAAAGTTGGACGAATGGCTGGGCAGTTCGCAAAACCACGTTCAAATGATCTTGAAACTCGTGGGGATGTAACACTTCCTGCATACCGTGGAGATGCTGTTAATGATCTCGAATTTACAGAAAGTGCTCGTACTCCAGATCCGCAGCGCTTGGTTCGGGTGTACAACACATCTGCATCAACTCTTAATCTTGTTCGAGCATTTACTCAAGGTGGTTTTGCGGATCTTCGCCGCGTACACGAATGGAACAAGGGATTTATTCGTGATTCATCAGTTGGCGATCGCTACGAAGAAATGGCAAAAGAAATTGGCCGCGCTTTAGATTTCATGAAATCAGCAGGCGTAGATCCTGAAGCATTTAAATCTGTTGATTTCTTCTCAAGTCATGAAGCGCTAATTCTGGAATACGAAAAAGCTTTGACTCGTATCGATTCACGTACCGGCAACCCTTACGATGTTTCAGCGCACTTTGTTTGGATCGGTGAACGTACACGTCAACTCGACGGTGCCCATATAGATTTCGCATCCAAGATTAAGAATCCAATTGGCGTTAAACTCGGACCTAAATCAACTGTCCAGGATGCACTTACACTTATTGATCGTTTAGATCCAGATCGCGAACCAGGTCGACTCACATTTATCACTCGCATGGGCGCATCAAAGATTCGCGAAGCGTTGCCAGCACTTGTAGATGGTGTTACGAAATCCGGTGCTAAAGTTTTATGGGTATGTGATCCAATGCATGGAAATACTTACGAAGCGCCATCTGGTTACAAGACTCGCAAATTTGATGATGTTATGGATGAAGTAAAGGGATTCTTTGAAGTTCATAAATCACTCGGCACGCATCCTGGCGGAATACATATCGAACTCACTGGTGATGACGTAACTGAGTGCGTTGGCGGTGGAGAACAGATCTCTGAATCTGATTTATCCTCTCGCTACGAAAGCGCGTGTGATCCAAGACTAAATCACTCTCAATCACTTGAATTAGCATTTTTAGTTGCCGAGATGTTGCGCGACCGCTAATTTTGGCCTGTGCCTCTGCTTCTTACATCGCTTAAAACACCCATAGGCACTCTTAATTTAATTGCACGAGAAGATGTTTTACTCGCAGCTAATCTTTCAACAGTTAGCGCAGCTAAGGCATCCTTGGAAGAAGACGATCGCACATTTGGGTTCAAGGAAGTTAAAAATATTCCTGTGATTTCAGATCTTATTAGTGATTATTTCGACGGCGATCTAAATGCACTAGATGCGATCAAAGTACGGCAACCAGGGGCGCCATTTTCTCAAGCTGCATGGAAGGCAATGCGAAGAGTTAAAGCCGGAAAAACTATGTCATACGCAGATTTAGCAGATCGTGCTGGGTCGCCATCGGCTGTTCGTGCTGCGGGAAGCGCATGTGCAAAAAATGCCATTGTTTTAATCGTGCCCTGCCACAGAATTGTTAAAACAGGGGGAGCACTTGGAAATTATGCCTACGGGTTAAATAAAAAAGAGTGGTTATTACGCTTTGAGGCAGCGCTTTAAGATTTCAATTGCTTCATCTGTTTGCGCATCATCGAAATCTAAGTGAGTTACAAGGCGTGCGTACTTTGGACCAAGAGCGCTGATCCACAAGCCGTTTTCTTTACATTTTGCAGCAAAATCTGCTGCGCTAAAAGCGAAGTTAGCCAGATCTAGTCCAACGATATTTGTTTCAACAGTTGCTGGATCAATAAGAGAAGAATCAATAGCAGCAATTGCTATCGCAATTTTCTTAGCTCGCGCGTGATCTTCAGCCAGACGATTGACGTTGTGATCGAGAGCGAAATGACCAGCGGCGGCAAGAATTCCTATTTGACGCATTCCACCGCCATAACGTTTACGCCATACACGTGTGCGAGCAATCATCTCCTTGCTTCCAAGAACCAAAGAGCCAACTGGGGCGCCTAGTCCCTTAGATAAGCAAAAGCTTACGGTGTCGAAGTATTTTCCGTACTCTGAAAAAGTGACCCCACTTGCTACGTGTGCATTCCAAATACGCGCACCATCTAAGTGAAGAGCGACGCCGATTTCATCTGCACCTTTTTTAAGGGCTGCGATTTCAGAAATTGGTTGGACTGTGCCGCCACCAAAGTTATGTGTGTTCTCCACTGCGATTGCAGTTGTCGACACTAGATAAGGTCCAGAATTTGGACGAGCAATTTCTAGTGCATCGGCAGCTTTAAGTAATCCATTTTTTGCAGGCCATGTGCGAGTGGTAATTCCAGAGAAAACGGCTGCAGCGCCAAGTTCTGCGCGAACAATATGAGAATTTGTCTCTGCTAATAACTCTTCACCTGGACCAACGAGTGAACGAATTGCTAGTTGATTAGCAAGAGATCCAGTCGGTGAAAATAGAGCGGCTTCTTTACCAAAGAGAGCCGCAACTCGTTCTTCGAGTGAGTTAACTGTTGGATCATCGCCATACACGTCATCTCCAACAGGGGCTGATGCAATTGCATCGCGCATCGCTTGTGAAGGTTTAGTTACAGTATCTGATCGCAGGTCGATTGCCATGAGTTATTTTCTCACGATTCCTTGATGACAATTACATACATTGCAATGACCACGAGGATTCCACCGAGTGCCGTTTGAAGCGTGAGACTTTCTCCGCCAAATAAAATGGCGAATATCGCTGCAAAGACAACCTCCATGGTCAGAATTACGGCAACTTTTGTGGTGCTCATATGAGCCTGTGACCATGTTTGAACCATGAATGCAATCGCAGTACAAACAACGGCTGTAAAAATTACTGTTGCCCACACACCCCAATCAGGTGGAGGTGAATACCCGCCCTCTGCAACTGATGCGAGCCCGCTGAGAAGTGCACACATTGCAAGTTGGATAACTGTCATTGCATATGCATCACGACCAGCACTCCATTTACCAAGTGAAATTATGTGCGCCCCAAAACAAAATGCACTGCCTAGGACAAGTAATTCGCCGAATCCAATAGACCAACCGTGTAATGAGAGCAGAGCCAAACCGATTGTTGCAAGAACTACGCAACTCCACGTAAGCAGAGTAATTCGCGCCTTGAGAACTACTGCTGCAATGAGCGGAGTAAAGACAACGTATAGACCAGTGATGAAACCCGTAATCGCGGCGCCAGTTCGTTCTAGACCAAGTGTTTGCAAAATGTATCCCGTACCGAGAAATGCTCCAGCAAACGCAGAACGAGTTACTAGATCTTTATTGAAGTGTTTAAATACTTGTGGGCGCAATGCCATCATGACAATTACTGCCAGTGCAAAGCGACTAAAGAGAAAGTTATTAACGCTCTGCCTTGCAATCGAATCTTTCATAATTACGAAAGCCCAACCCCACGATGCCGAAACGAGCAGAAGTGCCCAAGGGGCTAATCTGATTCGTGTTGCGTGCTGTGTAGTCATCCGCGCAATTTCTTAAGCAGCGTTACTTCTGGACCGTGCTTTTCTTCCAATCCAGGTGTTTCGAGAATCAATGGAGCATTAGCTACTGCAGGATGTGCCAATAATTCTTTGAAGGGGTCAATACCGATATGACCATCTCCAAGATTTTGATGGCGATCTTTTAGCGCACCGCATACATCCATCGAATCA
Organism: Candidatus Planktophila limnetica; assembly: GCA_029979485.1. Classification (GTDB taxonomy): domain Bacteria; phylum Actinomycetota; class Actinomycetes; order Nanopelagicales; family Nanopelagicaceae; genus Planktophila; species Planktophila limnetica_A. Next base: position 5,112 of record JAPOHK010000016.1, on the reverse strand, counting down.
TTTGCGTGCACTAATTGGAAACGTTCGATACCGGCGATTTCAATAAGTAGGTCGATAGTTGCAGTCATTCCACCTGTTACCGAGATGTCATGGCCGGCAGCAAAGACGTGGCACGTGTCTAGACAGATTCCAACGCGTGGGTGGTATTCCAAAGCTTTTAAGTAATTTTCTAAGTCGTCAAGTTTTTTAACGAGAGACTGACCTTGTCCTGCAGTAGGTTCAAGGAGCAAGTACGGCGAATCATCATTGAGTTTATTGAGAATCGGCATCATGCCTTCATGAATCTGCTTCCAGGCTTGCTTCACATTATCTTCTTTAACAGCTGATCCTGTGTGAATAACTGAGCCTAAGGCTCCAATATCTGTTGCTCGCTTGAGTGCATACTGCGTTGCAGCCAAAGAATTTTTATATGTGTCTTCAGTTGGTGAACCTAAATTGATTAGAAACGGTGCGTGCACATAAACTTCTAGATCTAATTCAGCAGCTTTGTCTTTAAATTCATTATCTGCAGCCACATTGGCATCTGGCATTGACCATTGACGCGGGTTTGAGGCAAAAACTTGAATTGCTTCGGCACCAATTGTTTGGGCATATTCGATAGAACGTTTTGCCATTCCACCTGTTGTTGGTGTGTGGGCTCCGATACGTGGTTTCTTCGCTGTAGCTGGCATCGACCTAGCCTACTGTGATGGTAACTACGGTGCCACGTAGCACCTTCGCGCCTACCTTCGGAGATACATTTGTCACGTACTTAATGGCCTTTTTACCAATACTTCTTACCTTGACCTTAAGTCCCAAATCTTTCAATGTGGCAATAGCTTTATTAGTTTCGATGGAATAAACATTTGGAATAAAGACAAACTTGGATCCCTTTGAAACTACTAATGTAATTGTTGAGCCCTTTGGAGCACTGACAATTCCAGAAGGTGCTTGAGAAATAACCGCACCTGCTGCGATTGTTTCGCTATATGCAAATGAACTTTCAACGTTAAAGCCAGCGTCAGTTAACTCATTTTGTGCCTGATCCGCACTTTCACCAACATATGTTGTCAATGCAATCTCTTCAACACCTTTGCTGACAAGAATTGTTACCGGCGTATCTCGCTTAACTTTTTGTCCATTGGATGGATTCGTGGAAATCACCAATCCCTTTGGTATTGTGGAGTTGAACTCTTCGACTATTCCAGCGGATTTAAGTGGCTGGGTTGTCAGCGATTTGATTGCAGCCTCAGGAGTAAGTCCTGTAAGAACTGGAATCACATAACGCTCTTGTCCCTTAGAAACAATTAATTTAACAATGCCACCGGCGTCGATTTTGTCACCACCGCTTGGATCAGATTCCAAGATTTTTCCAGCAGCAATATCTTCATCAAAGCGTTTTTCAACTACCTCAGAGCGTAAACCCAGGGGAGTCAGTGCGGCATTAGCCTCTTCGACGCTTGCGCCGACTACTGATGGAACTACTATCCGAGATCCAGGGCCAACTAGTACATACCAACCGCCAATACCAAGTGCGACTGCAAGCATCGCAGCGATGATTCGATTGCGTCGCACACGTTTACTGATTTTGCGTTTGGTGCCCGCGGTCATTTCACGAATTGGTTTTTCCTGCGTAATCTCTTTAACAGGTTCAGGTTTTGATTTTTTCTTAGACCGTGATGGTTTTTCTGCAATTTTCTGCAATGGAATATCTAATTCAAGGCTGAGTTGATTTCTCTTGGGATCAATAGAACGCGCAATATCTTGAATTGCAGATAGGAATACACCGGCATCGCGTGGACGCTCATCAGGATTAGCACTAGTTGCAGAATAAATAAGTTCATCGAGCTCTTTTGGAATATCAGATCTACTTTGGCTGATTTTTGGAACGCGATTATTTACGTGCATATAAGCAATTTGAATCGGGCTATCTCCTGAAAACGGCTTTTCTCCCACAAGTAATTCATAGGCGAGAATTCCGGTCGAGTACACATCACTGCGTGAATCTGAGATTCCGCGCTGGACTTGTTCAGGCGAAAGGTATGAAACGCTCCCGAGCACAACACTTGATTCAGCAGTAAGAGTGCTGCCAATTAATGCGCCATGGGCCAATCCAAAATCAGCTATTTTGATGCGACCGTCATTGGAGATCAATATATTTTCAGGCTTTATATCTCTGTGAATAATTTCTAGTTTATGTGCGGCAGCAAGAGCTCCAAGAATTGCGGTTAAATACTGCAAAGCTTGCGCGACACTAAATTTTCCAGATTCTTCTAAATACTCGCGAAGTGTGTGACCCTCAACCATTTCCATAACGATGAAGACCGCAGGTACTCCATTTGTGTTCCATCCTTGATCTTGAACAGAGACTGCATTGGGATGTGTGAGTGCTGCTGCAGCTTTTGCTTCGCGAATAAAGCGATTAACAAATGCTTCATCTTGTGCAAGGTGGGGATGCATGATTTTTACTGCAACTTTGCGATCCAGGCGAGTGTCGATGGCTGAATAAATGCTCGCCATTCCGCCTTGAGCTATTTGGGAGATGAGTTGGTAGCGCCCATCAATGAGTTCACCAGATAGATCAGACACGTGGAAATCTTAGGTAAAAGCCCTTAGTTAGATGCGTATGGCGCGCCCAATTTATTGCGCAGTGATTATGAAATCAGCGTTTTCTCTCGCACCCGATTCTGCAAAATGTTGACTTTGCAAAATCTGCCAAGCCTTCATCTGTTCGGCAATGTGATGGCCATCTCGCTCTAGTACACGCTCTACACCACGCTCCGGATCAATATCCATCCAGATAGTTATTGCATTATTAGAACGGATGATTTCTTGCGCACTGCCAACGCCTTCGATTATGAGTATTTCTCTTGGCTCAATTTCTCGGGCATCGCCATAAGAAGAAGACATCCAGTCATAAATCGGTACAGAAATTGAAGTTTTATCGATATGTGCTCGTGCAATTATTTCTAGGTCTGTAGTCAATTTCTGACTAAGAGCGTTCTCCCAACCATCATAAATATCATCTAATCCCAAAAGATTAACTTCGCGAGTAGTGCTGAAATATAGAAAGAGATCTTTGGCTAATGTGCTTTTTCCGCTTCCTGCTGGACCATCAATTGCAATGAGATGTGGGTCGGGGGAGGCAAGTAAATCAGTGAGCGCTTCGGTGAGATTCATACCAACGCTTCCATCCAACCAAAGCGATTACAGTGAAAGCCGCGTACAAAACTGAAGTAAACCAATACCCCAATACTGCATATTGAACTGTGGCAAGTAAGTCAATTGCAAACCAGAGTTGCCACGCTTCGTATTTTTCGTAAACCATGATCGCTTGCGCGAAAAAACTTCCTAGAAAAATTATGGCATCTGACCACGTTGCGGCAGCTCCTGCACTTTGAAGCAGGGGAGTAAGTGCTAAGAATGAAATTAATAAACCAGCTGCCCAATATGTGCGATGTTTAGTTGAAAGCGCTGATGGAACCGCGCCTTTTGGCCCCCATCCAAACCAACCCCAAATGGCTGCAGCAATGAAAACAATTTGCAGCGCAGCACTGGCGAATAAATCAGCTTGGTAAAAAAAGACGGCATAGAGCGCGCTACTCAGAGCCCACCAAGGCCAAGTAATTCGCTTTGCGCTTACGCCTAGGCCGACACCGATAAATGATGTAAGTGCTGCGAAAAATTCAAGAACAGAAACTTCATAGCCCCATGCAGTAAATAAAATCGTAGACATAGATTTAATCCCTTCCGCGTCCGCATTACCGGACGGGTCAAGCGGTCGATCTGAATTTCAGACCCTCTCAGCCACAGTGGCTCCCGCGTTGCTAACTATAGGAGAAAAGTATTTATCTGGCAGCAATAGCGCGGATAAACGCCGGCAGTGCAACCTTTAATCTGCGGGCTGTTGAGGTTTTAGCGCGCTTGTTAAAGACGTCGTATCCAATCTTTTCTACTTCATCAACGATTCCACAGTACAAAGTGCTGGCAGCCGTGATGCATGGACGACTGGAAGCTTCTAGTAATGCAATTCCAGGTTCTGCTTCACGTTGGAGTTGGCGGACTCGCTCAATTTGAAACTTTAGTGCTGCAGTTATCTCTGGAGTCAGTTTCTTGGCGCGTAGCATTTCTTGTGTCACGCCAAATTGCGCGAGTTCCTCTAGTGGGAGATAAATACGGCCACGATCTAAATCTTCTCCGACGTCTCGAATGAAATTAGCTAATTGAAATGCAATACCGAGCTTTTTGGCTGGTTCATACGCTTCATCAGAGAGTGGCCCTAAAATTGGAACCATTTGTAAACCGATAACTGCCGCAGATCCGTATACGTACTCCATTAAATCTTCATAAGTTTTGTACGTACCAACGGTTAAATCCATCGTCATCGAGTGCAAGAAATCGACGAAATGTTGCTGAGGAATATTAAATCTACGGACTGTATCTATGAGTGCTGCACCAACATGATCCGTGCTAATTCCAGTTGAAATAGAAGCTAAAACTGAATCGCCCCAACTTTTAAGGTGCTCCGCTTTTTCCTTATCGCTGAGTGTGGAAGAGAGATCATCAACGATTTCATCTGCATATCGCGCAAAACCATAGAGCGCATGAACAAACGGACGCTTATGTGCTGGTAATAAAAGCGTTGCAAGATAATATGTTTTTCCATGCAAAGAATTAAGACGCTTGCACTCTTCATAGGAAGCCCGTAGGACTGGATCTTTTATTCCAGCAGCATCTAACTCATTCATTTACTTAACTGGTCCGACGATTCTCTCTGCGGCTAAGCGGCCTGAAATCAAAACCATCGGAACGCCAACACCTGGTTGTGTACCTGATCCAGTAAAGACAATGTTTTCAAATCCGCTTGCCATGTTGCGCGGTCTAAATGGGCCGGTTTGGAAGAATGTGTGAGCACTAGCAAATGGTGCACCACGCTCCATTACTTGAGCTTGCCAATCAAGTGGAGTGGTCATGACTTCAGTTTCAATGCCATCAGAGAATCCCGTGTATCCGCGATCTTCTAAAGTTTTAATCATGTGATCTCGATATGGGACTGCTTGTTTCTTCCAATCAATATCGGCATCTAAGTTCGGTGTTGGGAACAAGACATAGTAAGACTCTTTACCAGCAGGT
>JAPOHK010000026.1 GCA_029979485.1 Candidatus Planktophila limnetica | reverse complement strand
GAAGAAATTTTCGCCCGACTTTTCCCGGGAGGGGACGGTCGATTAGTACTTACAAATCCGGATGATCTACTAACAACAGGTGTAGATGTTGAAGCGCGTCCTCCAGGAAAACGCATAAAGAGACTCTCATTGCTATCTGGAGGAGAAAAATCTTTGACTGCAGTGGCCATGCTCATTGCGATTTTCAAAGCTCGCCCAAGTCCGTTCTACGTTCTAGACGAAGTTGAAGCGGCGCTCGATGATGTAAACCTTGGTCGTTTGCTTGGTGTACTTGAAGAGTTACGCGCGAGTTCACAACTCATCATCATTACCCACCAAAAACGCACTATGGAGATTGCAGATGCTCTATACGGCGTCACGATGCGCGGAGATGGCGTGACAGAAGTCATTTCACAGCGTCTTCGTGAATCTGAAACCGCTTAAATTCGAAATTAGTTTTACATGGGCATTTTTTCTAAGTTTTTATCCAAGATAAACGTAACGGATTTACTTCATAAGCCAGATCTAGATGAACTCACGAACGAACTCATTGCCGCGGATTTGGGCGCTGATCTTGCTCATTCAATTATCGAACAGACTCGAAAAATTAAATCTGCCACTCCTGAGGAATCACTTCATGCAGTCTTGTTGTCTCATCTTTCAACTAAATCGCGTGCCATAAGTACTGATCTGGGACTTACGGCTGTAATGGTTGTTGGAGTCAACGGAACTGGCAAAACAACTTCTGTTGCAAAATTAGCGCGCAATTTCCAAAGCCATGGCACAGTTGTATTGGCTGCTGCAGATACTTTTCGCGCAGCTGCAGTAGAGCAGTTGCAAACGTGGGGCCAGAGGATAGGCGTAGAAGTAGTTAGCGGTAAAGAGAACTCCGATCCAGCTTCTGTGGCTTTTGATTCAGTACAAAGAGCCAAGTAACTCTCTGCGGAATTTTTGTTTATAGATACTGCAGGTCGACTTCACAATAAGAGTGATTTAATGAATGAGCTTGAGAAAATTAAACGTGTAATTGAAAAAGTTACTCCAGTTAGAGAAGTCCTATTGGTAATCGATGCAACAACTGGGCAAAATGGTTTACAGCAAGCCAAGATATTTGCTGAAGCAGTTCAAGTTACGGGCATAGTTTTAACTAAGTTAGATGGCAGCGCTCGAGGCGGAATCGCACTTGCAATTGAGGATTGCCTAGACATTCCAATTAAGTTCGTCGGAACAGGGGAGTCAATCGATGATCTGGCACCTTTTGACCCTGATGAGTACATAAAGGGCTTAATTTCTTAACCTAGATGTAACACAAGCGCCCTCATGGCCAAAAAATGTGATGTGCCTGAAACCTCGTGCGCCATTACATGTAACTCGCCTGGGGCATTTTTCATCCATCTCAATGGCGAGAATCCCAAGCTTCGTTAGCAACCTCAATATTGAAAGTAGTTACCTATGGATCAAATGGTTATTAATTCGGGAGATACAGCATGGATGCTGGCAAGTACCGCGCTAGTTCTTCTCATGACTCCAGGTCTCGCCTTCTTTTATGGAGGAATGGTACGAACTAAAAGTGTTTTAAACATGATGATGATGTCGATGATTTCTATTGGCGTCGTAAGTGTGCTCTGGGTTATTTATGGATTCGAATTAGCTTTTGGTTACAAAGCTGATTCACCTTGGTATGGATCATTTTCCTTTTCCGGTTTAGGAGGGGTCGTTAACGACTTCACAAATAATGGTGGTCTATATCCGATTCCGGTGTTAGTTTTCGCCGCTTTCCAATTGATGTTCGCAATCATTACTCCTGCACTAATTTCAGGTGCAATTGCAGATCGTGCCAAATTCACATCGTGGGCAGTATTTGTTGCAATTTGGTCAACAATTGTTTATTTCCCTGTTGCCCACTGGGTATTTGCTTTTGGCAATAAAGTTGGCGACACAGTTACTGGAGCTGGTTTCTTGGCAAGTAAAGGACTTGAAGATTTTGCTGGGGGAACAGCAGTGCACATCAATGCCGGCGCCGCAGGCTTGGCACTTGCGATTGTTCTAGGTAAGCGCGTTGGTTGGCGTAAAGAATCAATGCGTCCGCACTCGCTTCCGTTGGTCATGCTTGGTTAAGGTTTACTCTGGTTTGGTTGGTTTGGATTTAATGCAGGTTCAGCTTTAGCGGCAAACGCAATTGCAGCACTCGCTCTAATTAACACTCAAGTTGCAACTGCTGCAGCACTGGCTGGTTGGCTGCTTGTTGAGAAGATTCGTCAAGGACATCCAACTTCACTAGGTGCGGCATCAGGAGCCGTTGCAGGTTTAGTCGCAATTACTCCTGCGTGCGCTTTCGTTGCACCATGGGCTGCAGTTGTAATCGGATTGTTTGCTGGCATCTTGTGCTCTCTGGCAACTGGGTTGAAGTATCACTTCAACTTGGATGATTCTCTAGATGTGGTTGGAGTTCACTTAGTTGCAGGAATCTGGGGCTCAGTAGCAATTGGCTTCTTTGGAGCCAGCTCTGTGAATAGCGTAGGTATTGATGGATTGTTCTACGGCGGTGGGGCAGCATTACTTGGAAAACAAGCATTGGGCGTTGCCGTTGTAGCTGTGTATTCCTTTGTCGCAACACTTATTATTGGTTATGCGATTGAAAAAACCATTGGTTTTAGAGTCAAGCGCGATATCGAAATTGCAGGTATTGATCTCAATGAACACGCTGAAACAGCGTATGAAATGACAAGTTCATCACGCGGAGGTTTAATTCTATGAAACTTATAACTGCCATTATTAAGCCTCATAAATTAGAAGATGTAAAGAGTGCACTTCAAGCACATGGCGTTAAAGGCATGACCGTCTCTGAGGCCAGTGGTTTTGGTCGGCAGAAAGGTCACACAGAGGTATATCGCGGCGCCGAATACACAGTTGATCTGGTTCCAAAAATCAGACTCGAAGTATTAGCTGACTCTGAAGATGTGCAGGCAATCATCGATGTGATTGTGAAAAGTGCCTCAACGGGAAGTATTGGCGATGGAAAAGTTTGGGCGATACCAATCGAACAAGTAGTACGGGTACGCACGGGTGAGCAAGGATTGGACGCAATCTAAAAATTGCACTGAGCTAAAGTAGGCTCTGTCTATGTTTGATGCGCTCTCCGCTCGCTTTGCCAAAACTTTTGGTAACTTGCGATCAAAAGGAAAGATAACTTCTTCGGATATTAATTCCGTTATCGAAGAAATTACTAGCGCGCTTCTAGAAGCTGATGTTTCCAAAGAGGTTGTAGATCTCTTTACCGAAAGAATTGGCTTACAAGCAACTGCACTCTTACCGACTCTTCAGGCTGGCAGCAATCAAGCCCAGGCTATTTTTGATGTTGTCAATTTAGAACTCATCAAAATCCTTGGTTCTGAAGCCAGAAGAATTCGGTTTGCTAAAAATCCTCCAACAGTAATTATGTTGGCAGGACTACAAGGTGCGGGAAAAACAACTCTTGCGGCAAAGCTTGCGAAATATTACAAAGATCAAGGTAATACTCCACTCTTAGTTGCCGCAGATTTACAGCGACCAAATGCTGTTACTCAGTTGCAAGTTTTAGGCGAACAAATTGGTGTGCCAGTTTTTGCACCAGAGCAAGGAAATGGTTCTGGAAATGCAGTTGCTGTAGCACGCGATGGTCTTGCATTTGCGCATTCAAAGATTCATAACATGGTTATCGTCGATACAGCTGGCCGTCTTGGGGTTGATGATGAATTAATGGATGAGGCAATTGCAATTCGCGATCAAATCAAACCGCATGAAATTCTCTTTGTCATCGATGCGATGATCGGCCAAAGTGCAATGACTACTGCGCGGGCATTTGATCAAGGTGTTGGTTTTGATGGATTAGTCCTGACTAAGTTAGATAGCGATGCTCGTGGTGGCGCTGCTCTCTCGATTACAGAAGTTATTAAACGTCCAATTATGTTTGTCTCAACCGGAGAAAAGATCAGGGACTTTGATCTGTTCTATCCGGAGCGTATGGCCTCTCGTATTCTTGGACTCGGTGACGTTGCAACTCTGGCAGAACAGGCAAAGAAGGCATTTGATCCCGAAACCAGCGCCAAGTTAGAAGAAAAGTTTGCCCGTGGTGATGATTTCACTTTGGAAGACTTCCTTGAACAACTTGAAGCCATGGCGAATATGGGATCCATGGGTAAGTTACTTTCAATGTTGCCAGGGGCTGCATCAATGAAGAAACAAATAGAAAATTTTGATGAAAGCGAAATAGTTCGAACAAAAGCAATCGTTCAATCAATGACACCGCAAGAGCGTCGTGATGTGAAAGTACTTAACGGAACTCGGCGCGCACGTATTGCACGCGGAAGCGGTCGCGCCGTTTCTGAAGTGAATTCTTTGGTCGAAAGATTTTCTGCTGCGCAAAAAGCAATGAAACAAATGCGCAATGGATCGATGCCGGCAGGCATGCCTGCTGGAATGTCAGGTATGCCAGCAATGCCGGCGTCCAAAAGTGCGGTCGTACACAAGAAGAAGTCCAAGTCAGGTAACCCCGCTAAAAGGGCCGCAGAAGAGCGCGGATAGGCCTTAATTTCGCATCCTGCCTAACTGATGGCAAGATTAGCCACCTGTGACGGGGCCCTCTACCCCCGAAACATCCAAGTCCATCGCTTGGCCAAAATGGTTGCGCACCCCGCTGCGATCTAATTGGCACGGCACACATTTACAGGAGCACTAGTTACTTGGCTACAAAAATTCGCTTAATGCGCATGGGAAAAATTCGCACACCCTATTTCCGTATTGTTGTTACAGATTCACGTAAGGCTCGCAATGGTTTATCCATTGAAGAGATTGGTCGTTATGCACCAGGTCAAGAACCATCACTGATCGAAGTTAATTCTGATCGTGCTCTGTATTGGCTCGGCACTGGCGCACTTCCAACTCCAGCAGTAGAGGCGATTCTTAAAGTTACTGGCGATTGGCAAAAGCACAAGGGACTTCCTGGAACAGAAGGAACTCTTCGCGTTGCAGCACCTAAGCCACCTAAGAGCGTTGCTTATGAAGCAGCTGTCAAGCAAGCAATGGATGAACCAAAAGAAGGCGCAACAACTCTAAAGAAGAAAGCACAAGAGAAGTTAGCTGCTAAAGCAAATCCAGTTGTAGAAGAAACTCCTGCACCAGTTGCTGAAACAGTTGTTGAAGAAGCACCTGCTGTAGAAGCAGAAACTCCAGCAGCAGAAGTTGTTGCTGAAGTAGCTCCTGAAGCGGCTGCCGAATAACAATGATGGATGAAGCTCTCGAGCATCTCGTAAAAGGGATCGTCGATAATCCTGAGGATGTCATTGTTAAGGAAAAAACTCATCGTCGCGGAACAACGCTAGAAGTTCGAGTTAATCCAGAAGATATTGGCAAAGTTATTGGTCGTAACGGCCGAACAGCTAAAGCTCTTCGCACAGTCGTAAGTGCAATTGCAGGTCGTACAGTGCGCGTCGATCTCATCGAGACCGACGAGGCGCGTTAACAACTCTTTCGCATATGCGTTTACTCGTGGGCCGCATTGGTCGTGCTCACGGAATTCTTGGCGAAGCGACCATTGAAGTTCGCACCGATAATCCAGATATTCGCTTTGCGATCGGTGCAACCGTAAACACAGATAAGCATGGTGATCTCACCATTGTGTCAGGACGCGTCCATAACGGAATTTTGCTCTTGGGGTTTAAAGGCATAACCACTCGCAATCAGATCGAAGAGCTACGCAACGAAATGCTGTATTCAGATGTGGACATCAATGAATCAACTGGTGATGACGATGAATATCATGTTCTGCAATTAATTGGTTGTATGACTTATCTTGAGTCCGGAAAGGAATATGGCGAAGTATCTGATGTCATTAACCTTCCAGGACAAGATTTATTGGCCATTAAAACCGAACAAGGTGAATCTCTTATTCCATTCGTGCATCAATTAGTGCCAGAAGTTGATGTAAAAAATAAGCGAATTGTGGTTATTCCTCCAACAATCACGGGGGAGATGAAATGAAATTAGACATAGTCACTATTTTTCCGGATTACCTTTCACCGCTTAAGTTATCTCTTCTAGGCAAAGCTCAGGATGAAGGTTTGCTGCAAATTAACATTCATGATTTACGTGTATATGCAAAAGATAATCACCACAGCGTTGATGACACCCCTTATGGCGGTGGAGCGGGAATGGTTATGAAAGCAGAGGTATGGGGCGCAGCTCTTGATCCATTGTTAGTTAAGGATGTTGATCTGATTGTTTTAACTCCTGGTGGTAAGAGATTTAATCAACGAATGGCCGAAGAGTTTTCACAACGCTCGCACCTAGTTTTTGCATGCGGTCGATACGAAGGCATTGACGATCGAGTACGTCAGTATTACTCGCAAGATTCATTCGCCCAGAAGAATGTTCGTGTGCACGAGGTTTCAATCGGTGACTATGTCTTAGGTGGGGGAGAAGTTGCTGCGATGGTGATGATTGAAGCAATCACCAGATTATTGCCTGGCGTACTCGGAAATCCCGAATCAATTGTTGAAGAGTCTCACATGCAAGATGGTTTTGCTGAATACCCAGCATTTACTAAACCGCAAACGTGGCGCGATATTAGCGTGCCGGAGATTTTGCTCAGCGGAAATCACGCACAGATTGCTGCGTGGCGTGCGCAAGCTGCAAAAGATCGAGCAGAAAAGAATTTCTAACTCGTCAGTAATGCCGAAATTACCGTAGGGTTCTTCCATGTCTGAAGAGTCTGCGAAAATCCAATCTCGGTTAATTCGCGATCTCGAACCAGTTGTTGCCGTCGAACTTGAGCGACATCTAGCGATTCAAAAAAATTGGTATCCACACGAGTATGTCCCTTGGAGTGAAGGACGTGATTTTGCGGGACCACTTAATGGAGATGCCTGGGAAGCTAAAGACTCTCGACTTAGTTCGGTAGCTCAAGATTCTCTAATTTTAAATTTACTCACTGAAGATAATTTGCCTAGCTATCACACTGAAATCACTCTTTCCATGGGTCGAGATGGTGCGTGGGGTAATTGGATTGAAAGATGGACCGCCGAAGAAGGCCGCCATGCAATTGTTATTAGAGACTATTTGATGGCAACTCGCGGAGTAGATCCTTACGAATTAGAAGATTTACGAATGGCTCATATGTCACTGGGATATCAAACTCCTTATGAAAATGACATGTTGCACACAATCGCATACGTCTCCTTTCAGGAACTAGCTACACGTATTTCTCATCGCAATACGGGCAAGATCTCTGATGATCCAATAGCAGAAGGCATGATGCAGAGAATTGCTTTGGATGAAAACCTTCACATGATTTTTTATCGCAATACTCTTAAAGCAGCTCTTGATCTAGAACCAAATGCAGCAATGCGGGCAATTGCAGATGTAGTAACAAATTTTGATATGCCTGGCGCCAATATGCCTGGTTTTGGTCGCAAAGCTGTGCAGATTGCTCTGGCCGGAATCTATGACATGCAACAACATCTAGAAGAAGTTATTGCACCGGTTCTTCGAGCATGGGATGTCTTTGAAAGAAATGATTTATCTGGTGATGGTTTAGTAGCGCGAGATGAACTTACGGCTTTCTTAGCAAAAACTACTGAAGAGTCTGATCGCTTTAATGAAAAACGGGAACACCATTTTGAGCGATTGATTGCACGCGGACAAGAGCCAATTCGCATTCAAAAATGAGCAAACGCGTAATTTTTATCGAACATGACCACGTCAGTGAAGGTGGTCCAATCTGGCACCAGTTCAAAACGCGGGGTTATGAAATCACTCGGTTCATAATTGTTGACAAAGAGCATCAAAAGAGTCCGAATGTCAACGTTGAGTGGCCGGATCTTCTTGCATTCGATGTTGTAGTTGTTATGGGCGCACCGTATGCGGCCTATGGCGATGACGTTGTGGGCAATTGGTTATTGCCCGAATTAGAAAAAATGAAAGAAGTACACAACGCAGGTATTCCTGTACTTGGAATTTGTTTTGGCGGACAGCTCATGTCTCGCGTGCTAGGTGGCACTGTTTCTCGTTCACCACGGGCCGAGCTTGGTTGGTATGAAATCGAAAGCAAAGACGAATCACTTATCCCACGCGGGCCTTGGTTTCAATATCACTGGGATCGCTTCACACTACCTCCCAATGCCACATTGATTGCTGAAAATGATTTATGCCCGCAGGCTTTTTCATTTGGGCGCACACTTGGATTGCAATTTCATCCAGAAATTGATTCACATGTACTGGATCTGTGGCTTGAAATGGAGGGCGGATGCGCTGAAGTTGAATCCGAAGGCGTTGACGTGAAAAAGTTACGCGCAGAGACAAAAGAGATTGAAGCGCAAACAAATCAGCGCGGTTACGATTTAGTCGATCAATTTCTTGACCGTATCGCAACCGCGCCAATTAAGCGGATCTAGGTTTGCTTAGTTATCAAGCGGAGTTACGTACGCTCCGGAGATTCCACCATCTACTAAGAAGTTAGCTGCTGTGATAAATGATGAGTCATCGCTAGCAAGGAATGCCACAGCTGCAGCAATTTCAGTGTCATCAGCAAAGCGACCCATTGGGATGTGTACTAACCGACGTGCAGCACGCTCTTTATCTTTCGCAAAAAGCTCTTGCAGAAGTGGAGTGTTAACTGGTCCAGGAGATAGAGCATTGACGCGGATACCTTCGCGTGCAAATTGAACTCCAAGCTCACGAGACATTGCCAGAACGCCACCCTTAGATGCTGTGTACGCAATCTGAGATGTAGCAGCGCCCATAGTTGCAACGAATGAAGCAGTGTTAATGATCGAACCTTTTCCAGCCTTTTGCATGTATGGGATTACGTACTTACAGCAATGGAAAACACTCGTTGTATTAACGCGTAAAACTCTTTCCCACGCATCAAGCCCAGTAGTCAAAATTGAATCATCATCTGGAGGAGAGATGCCTGCGTTATTGAATGCAATATCAATACGGCCGTATGTATCAAAGGCAACCTTGTACATGTTTTCAACATCAGTAGCGCTCGTGACATCTGCCTTTACGAAGATTCCGCCAGTAGCTTTTGCAGCAGATTCACCAG
>JAPOHK010000042.1 GCA_029979485.1 Candidatus Planktophila limnetica | reverse complement strand
GCACGTACAACTAAGACAGATGACGCAACTACAGCAACAGCTGTAAACGTAGGAAAAGAACTCAAGAAAACCATGGTCATCACAAAAGATGCTCCGGGATTCGTTGTTAATCGTCTGCTCACTCGCTTTATGGGCGAAATCACAGATGCGATGGATGAAGGAACTCCCCCAGATATTGCAGATAATGCGATGCGATCTATTGGCTTTCCAATGACGCCATTTGAATTACTCGGTCTAGTTGGTCCAGGTGTTGCCTTGCACGTTTCTGAAACTCTAAATAAGAATCTTGGGCCTCGCTACAAGATCTCTCCGACTATGGCAGCCATGGTTAAGGCGGGCATTCGAACTTTCTACATCAAAGATGACAAAGGTGCTTTGATCCCAAATCCTGAAGCGGTTGCATTAATTGCTTCTGGAGATAAGCCCTCTACAGCAGAGCAAGTTAGATCTCGCGCACTTACGGCACTGGCAGAAGAAGCGCGCATGATGCTAGATGAAGGGGTCGTTGCAACTCCTGCAGAAATTGATTTATGTATGTTGCTTGGTGCTGGTTGGCCAATGCACCTTGGTGGAATATTGCCTTATCTAGATCGTGAAGGAATTAGCGAAGCTGTGTGCGGGAAACGTTTTCATCAACCGGGAATTGCATCCCTTCCTTAAGGGAGCTGCTCCACTCAACAATTGATCGCGTAATATTTTGCGCGGTAATTCCGAGGTCTAGTAACACTTCATCACGCTTTGAGTGTTCCAAAAATTCAAGTGGAACTCCTATTGAGTGAATTGGAACCTGTAAACCTGCATCTCTGAACATCTCAGAAACAGTGCTTGCAATTCCACCATGGCGAATTCCATCTTCAAGAACCACAACGCTCTTATAACGTTGCGCCATCGTGATTAATGATTCTGGTAATGGTTTGACCCAACGCGGATCAATCACTGTTACGCCAACACCTTCACGATAAGCCTGGGATGCTGCTTCGACGGCCATGTGCGCCATCGCGCCAATACTTACGAGCAACACATCAGCGCTCTCGCCGCGATACAAAACATCGACACCATCGCGTCGCTCAAATGCAGGAATGTCGGCAACTACTGCCCCTTTTGGAAAACGAATAAGGGTTGGTGCATCCTTTACTTGGACAGCTTCACGAAGTGTTTCTCTCACGCGAGCACCATCTCTTGGTGCAGCAACTTGCAAAGTTGGAACAATTCCAGTCAAAGCTAGATCCCAAATTCCATTATGAGAAGGACCATCATCACCAGTGACGCCAGCGCGATCCAAAACAAATGTAACTCCAGCCTTGTGAAGTGCCACATCCAATAGCATTTGATCAAAAGCTCTATTGAGAAACGTTGCATAAACAGCGACTATGGGATGTATGCCAGCGAAAGCTAAACCTGCTGCGCTCGTTACCGCATGTTGTTCGGCGATACCTACATCAATTGTTCGATCTGGAAACTCTCTTTGGAACTTATCAAGCCCAGTTGGTCCGAGCATGGCTGCAGTAATTGCGACAATATCTTTACGTTCGCGGCCAATTTCCACTAATTCATTTGCAAAAATGCTCGTCCATGACGCGGCACTTTTTTTCACTGGCAATCCAGTCTCAGCATCAACAATTCCTACGGCGTGGAATTTCTCTGCTTCATCTTCAATTGCAGGCGCATATCCGCGACCCTTTTCTGTAATAGTGTGCACCAGAATTGGCCCACCGAACTCTTTTGCCTTAAGAAGAGCTTTCTCCATAGTTTCAATGTCATGTCCGTCAAAAGGTCCTAGATATTTCAAACCTAAATCTTCAAACATTCCTTGTGGTGCGACTATGTCTTTGATTCCTTTTTTCATTCCGTGCAAAGTGTCATAAATCGGACCCCCGACAACAGGAGTGCGAGCAAGTACCTCTTTGCCCCAATCTAAGAATTTTTCGTAACCACGGGTTGCGCGCAGCGTGGATAGATAAGTGGCGAGTCCGCCGATAGTTGGTGAGTATGAGCGTTCGTTATCATTCACAACAATCACCAATTTTTGATTAGTGGAAGTTGCGATGTTATTGAGTGCTTCCCAAGACATTCCGCCTGTGAGTGCGCCATCTCCAACAACGACGACTACTGATCGATCATTCTGGCCACTTAATGCAAAGCCGCGAGATATTCCATCTCCCCATGAAAGAGCTGTTGATGCATGGGAGTTTTCAATAACATCGTGAACACTTTCAGATCTATTTGGGTATCCAGCAAGTCCGCCGCGTTGACGGAGTAAGTCAAATCCTTCGCTTCTGCCAGTCAATATTTTATGAACATAACTCTGATGTCCAGTATCAAAAAGAATGACATCTTTGGGCGAGTCAAAAACTCTATGAATAGCGATTGTTAATTCAACAACGCCTAAGTTGGGACCGAGATGACCACCAGTTTTAGTAACTTTTTCAATAAGAAATCCGCGGATTTCAGAGGCGAGCGAGTTGAGCTCGTCATGGTTAAGGCGCCCTAAATCTTTAGGCGATTTGATATCTGAAATCACATTCTTAGTCTAGAACGCGAATACAGAATTAGCACACTAAGCGAGCAGTGAACGCAATACGTACTGCATGATTCCACCGTGGCGGTAGTAATCCGCCTCTCCAGGTGTATCAATTCTCACCACAGCGCTAAATGTTTTATCCCCGGCCTTGACCGTGACCTCCTTGGGAGTACTGCCAGAATTGAGTTAAGTAATTCCTGTAATTTCAAATACTTCTTCGCCACGTAACCCAAGAGTGGATGCGCTTTCTCCATTCTTAAATTGCAGCGGAAGGACACCCATTCCAATCAAATTGGATCGATGAATTCTTTCAAAGCTCTCAGCAATTACTGCGCGCACACCGAGAAGCGCTGTTCCTTTTGCTGCCCAATCTCGAGAGGATCCAGAGCCGTACTCTTTTCCTGCCAAGATAACGAGTGGAACACCGACGCTTTGGTAATCAATTGATGCATCGTAAATTGTTGCCTGTTCACCATTGTTTAAGAAATTACGCGTAAAACCACCTTCTACGCCATCTAAAAGTAAATTCTTTAGGCGAATATTTGCAAAGGTTCCACGAATCATTACTTCGTGATTTCCACGGCGAGATCCATATGAATTAAAGTCCTTACGATCAACACCGTTGTCTTGAAGATACTTACCTGCTGGTGAATCAGCCTTGATATTTCCTGCAGGTGAAATGTGATCTGTAGTTACTGAATCACCGAGAATTGCTAGAACGCGCGCGCCGGAAATATTTGTGACCGGCGTTGGTTGTGCAGGCATTGAATCAAAATATGGGGGCTTGCGTACGTATGTTGACTTCGGATCCCATTCAAATGTTTTGCCAGTTGGCGTGTCAAGTGATTTCCAGCGATGATCGCCATCAAAAACACTTGCATAATCTTTGCTAAACATTTCAGATGAAATTGATGAGTCAATAACGTTTTGAATTTCTTGAGGTGTTGGCCAGATGTCCGCCAAATAAACAGGTTTGCCGTCAGAACCTTTTCCGAGCGAATCCTTCACGAAATCATGATCCATAGTGCCTGCAAGAGCGTATGCAACAACAAGTGGTGGCGAGGCTAGATAGTTCATCTTCACATCTGGGCTGATTCGACCCTCGAAGTTTCTGTTACCAGAAAGTACTGCACTCACTGCTAAATCATTTTCGTTAACTGCTTTGCTAATTTCTATCGGCAGTGGGCCGGAGTTTCCGATACATGTTACGCAGCCGTAGCCAACAAGATTAAAGCCAAGTTTTTCCATATATGGAGTTAATCCAGCGCGATCGTAATAATCGGTGACCACCTTTGAACCAGGTGCGAGCGTCGTTTTTACCCAAGGCTTGGAATGCAGACCTTTTTCAACTGCTTTTTTAGCTAATAGTGCCGCACCGATCATCACTGAAGGATTTGATGTATTTGTACATGATGTAATCGATGCAATAACTACGTCGCCATTTTTAATAGTTGTACTTTTTTCGTTAACCTTAATATCAATTGCGTTCTTTGCGGTTTTATCACCGAAATACGTAGGTAAGACCTTTTCAAAAGCGCTCTTCGAATCTGATAGTGAAATTCGATCTTGAGGGCGTTTAGGACCTGCAATAGATGGAACAACTGTTGATAAGTCCAATTCGATGTTCTCAGAAAAGCGTGGAGAGATTTGAGGGTCGTGCCACAAGCCTTGTACTTTTGCGTACTGCTCGACGAGTGCCACTTGTTCGACGCTTCGACCAGTAAGCTTTAAGTAACGAAGTGTCTCTTCATCGATTGGAAAAATTGCGCACGTTGATCCATATTCAGGACTCATATTTCCGATAGTTGTGCGATTTGCCATAGGGACCGCAACAACACCAGGCCCATAGAATTCTACGAATTTTCCGACAACTCCATGCTTTCGCAAAATTTCTGTAATAGTCAGAGCTAAATCTGTAGCCGTTGTTCCGAGTGGCAATTCACCTTTGAGCTTGAAACCAACTACTCGAGGAATCAACATTGATACTGGTTGGCCAAGCAGTGCCGCTTCTGCTTCAATCCCGCCAACTCCCCAGCCAAGCACGCCGAGTCCATTAACCATTGTTGTGTGGGAGTCAGTTCCGACAACTGTGTCGGGATATGCGCGCAAAACGCCATTTACATTTCGAGTCATTACTACACGAGCTAGGTATTCAATATTTACTTGGTGAACGATTCCAGTTCCGGGTGGAACAACTTTGAATTCATCAAATGCGCCTTGTCCCCAACGAAGGAATCTGTAACGTTCACGATTTCGTTCATATTCAATGTCTGTGTTCTTCTCAAATGAATCTTTGGTACCGAAAACATCGGCGATGACAGAGTGATCAATTACTAATTCTGCAGGTGCTAGCGGGTTAACTTTTGCAGCATCTCCCCCGAGAGCCACAATTGCCTCACGCATCGTCGCGAGATCCACGATACAAGGAACCCCAGTAAAATCCTGCATTACAACTCGAGCGGGAGTGAATTGAATTTCAGTATCAGGTTCTGTAGATGGATCCCATTGCGCCAACGCTTTGATATGTGCTGAAGTTATGTTTGCGCCATCTTCACTTCGCAATAAATTTTCTAGAAGAATTTTTAAACTAAATGGAAGTGAACTTGCACCCTCGATTTTTGAAATATCAAAAATTTCATATGTCTTTCCAGAAACTGTTAATTCGCTTTTGGAATTAAAAGAGTTGGTGCTCATGATTGCTCCCAGCTAAAAGTATCTTGACGTCAAGATACCTTATTTGGGGTAAAGAGCGCAATAGATTCGATGTGGTGCGTCATCGGAAATAAATCAAAAGAACGAATTCTTTCTAGGCCGTATCCATTTTCCGATAAATAAGCAGTATCCCTAGCAAGGGCTGCAGGATCGCACGCCACATAAATTACCGAACGTGGAGATAAACGAGCTATCTCTTGAACAACATCTTTTCCAGCCCCTTCGCGAGGAGGATCTAAAATAACAACATCGGCTCGGTTAATTCGCGTAATAACCTTTGCCACATCTCCGGTAGAGATTTCTACGTTGGATTGTGCAGCAAAGTTCTTCTTTGCATCAGTCGTAGCGTCCTTGCTGCCTTCAACTAAGTGGATAGTTCCATTGGATCCGACATCTTTTATGCAAACGGAGGTGAAAAGTCCTACCCCACCGTACAAATCTAATACATCATCGCCTTCTTGGATTTGGGCAAACTTGCGAACAACATCCGTGAGAACTTCTGGGGCACGTTTGTGTCCTTGCCAAAATGATCTCTGACTTACTTGAAGTATTTCTTCCCCAACTCTTTCGTGAAGAACTGCTGGCCCGGTGTTTTGTCTAAACTTTCTATCTTCACTCTTAGGTGCTTCTGCAACCATTCGTTCGCCTTCTGATGAGTAAGCAATTTCAATTCGAACATCAGGTGAAAGCTTTTGAGTAGACATCGCTGCTATTCCTATTTCTGGAAGTGCGATTAGACAATCCTTAACTGGTATCACGCGATGGCTTCGTGATGAGTAAAAACCTAGAGCTCCATTGGTATCAGTAGTCGCAGTTACGCGAGTTCGCCAATGCAATGGTTCGCCAACTTCTTCAACTTCAACAGAGATATCCATTTTTGCAATTCTTTCGAATTGTTCCTTGATAACTTCTGATTTAAGCTCTCGTTGTCGCGCAATAGAAATATGCTGAAAATCGCATCCCCCACATCCCTCGCGATGGGAATACACACACGGTGCTTGCACTCTATCTGGACTAGGTGAAATAACTTCAACAACATCTGCACGAATAAAATTTGAGCTTGTGCTAGTAATTTCAATCTCAACTTTTTCTCCGGGAATAGCATGGCGCACAAAAATCACTGCCTTTTTGCCGTTTTCACTTTCATGGCGCGCGATGAAGTGTCCACCATGGGCAATTTTTTCGATGTCCACCGTTAGACGTTGACCCACCTGCAGGCTTATTTGTGCCTTTGATTCCATGTATCTAAGAGTAAGGGTGTAAGTTGTACTACGTGCACGTAGTCATTATGGGTTGCGGTCGAGTTGGATCTTCCCTCGCTATAGAGTTGGAATCTGCTGGTCACTCTGTTTCTGTTATTGATCAAGCTCGCGAATCCTTTCGCCGATTGGGTCCAAACTTCAAAGGTCACACTGTTACAGGCATGGGTTTCGATCGAGACACACTCTTAGAAGCTGGTATTGAAAAAGCAGACGCATTTGCTGCTGTAAGCAATGGAGATAATTCAAATATTCTTGCTGCGCGAGTCGCTAGAGAGACATACAAAGTCGCAAACGTAGTGGCTCGAATTTATGATCCAGGTCGTGCAGAAATTTATCAGCGCTTAGGTATTCCAACGGTCGCAACTGTTCTGTGGACTACTGATCAAATTCTTCGACGAATAGTTCCAGAAGGTTCAAAATCGGAGTGGCGCGATGCAAGTGGTGCAATTCAACTCTGCGAATTTCACCCAGTTCCAAGTTGGTACGGAATTCCTGTATCAACTATTGAGAATATTACTGGCGCCCGTGTTGCTTTTATTACTCGTCTAGGTGCAGGTTTGATTCCAGATGAGCACACCGTTTTTCAAGAAGGCGATCTTTTGCACATGATGGTGCGAGATGAAGATTTAGCTAATGTAGAAAAATCATTCTCACATGCTCCGGAGAGTGCATCATGAGAATTGCTATTGCGGGAGCAGGAAATGTTGGCCGTGCTATTGCGCGCGAACTTTTAGATAATGGACATCAAGTTTTGCTCATCGATAAAGATCCAAAAGCTATGAAGATGCAGAGTGTTCCAGATGCAGAGTGGCTCATGGCCGATGCCTGCGAAATCACCTCACTTGATAACGCTCATCTCAATAACTGCCAGGTTTTAG
>JAPOHK010000122.1 GCA_029979485.1 Candidatus Planktophila limnetica | reverse complement strand
CATTTTTTAGCCTTGTATTCAAGTTCTGTTCACCTGCCTCCACCAAGAATGAGCGGCCGCGGGGTACGGTTATCCAATGCGTGATGCTTTTCATGATGATTTAGATGCCATCGGCCAATCTCTAGTAGAGATGAGCGAGTTGGTAAGTAAGGCAATGTTGCGCGCAACCAAAGCAATACTAGAGGCAGACCTTGCAATCGCAGAAGAAGTTATCTCCGAAGATGAACGAATCGATTCACTTCATCACGATTTAGATGCACGCACTCTTAATTTGATGGCACGCCAACAACCAGTTGCTGGCGACCTTCGCACACTCGTCGCTTCGATTCGCATGAGTTCCGATCTAGAGCGCATGGGAGATCTTGCTCATCACATCGCAAAGCTTGCTCGCATGCGTTATCCAGCATGCGCAGTTCCACCAGAGCTCGTCTTTATTATTCAAGAAATGGGCGATGTCGCACAGAAAATCATCAACAAAACTACTGGAATCATTACTTCTCGCGACACCTTAGCTGCTGTTGAACTCGAAAAAGATGATGATGACATGGATAAATTGCACCGCAAATTATTTGAAATCTTGCTTGATGACAGTTGGTCACACGGAATTGAAACGGCAATTGATATGACACTTCTTGGTCGCTATTACGAGCGATGTGCCGATCATGCCGTATCTGTTGCTCGTCGCATCTACTTCCTGGTTACAGGAACATACGCATCAGATTTTGCGTAACTACTTTTTACCCTGATTGGCAACCGCTGCGATTGCCTCTGCCGCTGCTGCTGGATCTAAATACTCTCCACCTTTTTTAAGCGGTTTGAGATTTTCACCTAGTTCGTAATACAGCGGAATACCGGTTGGAATATTTAAACCTGCGATGTCTGCATCACTAATTCCATCTAGGTGCTTAACGAGTGCGCGCAGTGAGTTGCCGTGGGCTGTAACCAAAACAGTTTTACCCGCTAACAAATCTGGAGCAATGTTTTCATGCCAGTAAGGCAGCATGCGAGTAACAACATCTTTTAAGCACTCTGTCTTAGGAAGTGCGCTTCCAAGATCTGCATAACGTGGATCTTTTGCTTGGCTAAACTCTGAACCATCTTCAATCGGTGGTGGCGGAACATCAAAGGAACGACGCCACAATTGGAATTGCTCTTCACCGTATGCGGCAAGGGTTTCTTTCTTATCTTTTCCTTGCAGCGCGCCGTAGTGACGTTCATTTAAACGCCATGAACGCGAAACTGGAATCCAATGACGATCACACGCATCAAGGGCTATTTGCGATGTATGAATTGCGCGACGCAATAATGATGTGTGTACTAAATCTGGCAATAAACCACGCTCGGCTAACAACGCACCGCCACGCTTTGCTTCTGCTTCTCCGGATGCGGATAAGCGAAC
Organism: Candidatus Planktophila limnetica; assembly: GCA_029979485.1. GTDB lineage: Bacteria > Actinomycetota > Actinomycetes > Nanopelagicales > Nanopelagicaceae > Planktophila > Planktophila limnetica_A. The sequence continues at coordinate 1,771 of JAPOHK010000122.1, read as the reverse complement.
ATCAACCCAACCTGTAAATAAGTTCTTTGCATTCCATTCGGATTCTCCGTGGCGCAAAAGGATGAGTTTGATTGTCATATGGGTATCTTAAATGAAGTGTCGAGCAAACTCTAAATTGGCCAGTGATTCACCACGAGAAACTCTCCACGCCCACTCACGACGAATTGCATTAGCAAAACCAAGTTCGAGTAATGGATTAAAAGATGAATCTGAATACTGCAAGACTGCACCGAGTAAACGATCAATTTCGCGATCTGTCACAGCGTTTAGTGGCAAACGGCCAACGAGATAAATATCGCCGAGAGTATTAATGGCAAATGCGACTCCATACATAGAGGCGTTCTTGGTCATACACCAGTGGTGCACTCCAGCTTCATTCTCATCTGGTTTGCGAATAACAAATGCGTTAATGCTCAAAGAGTGATCACCAACAACTAAAGCGCAGTGCGTCTGCAGCTTTGTCTCACCTGGCAATGTCACTAAGAAAGTGTTCTCATCGCGTCGGTCATAATCTAAATCGTGAGAGTCAAGAAACTCTTCGATTATGACGCGTGCATCAATACCCATTAGGCACCAGAAGTTTTACGGGCATCTCGAGCCTCTGAGAGAACTCGATCATAAATATCTAGAGTTCCTCGAGCAGTTGCATCCCAACCAAAGTGAGATGCATGCTCGATTGCACCGAGGGATAACAACACACGACGTTGCGGTTCTTGAATTAAACGTGCAAGAACAGAAGACCACGCACGTGGATCGTGACCATCAACTAATACGCCAGAAATACCATCTGCAACTGCTGTACGAAGTCCGCCAACAGCTGTTGCAACAACTGGCGTTCCACACGCTTGTGCTTCGAGTGCTACAAGACCAAAACTTTCGGAATAACTCGGAACACAGACTAAATCTGCTGCGCGATACCACTGTGGCAAATCTGCACGTGGAACCGGTGGTGCAAACTGCACTACATCATAAATTCCAAGCCATGCAACTAATTCTTTTAGTCGTTCAACTTCTGATGTATTGGCACCAGATGCCCCGCCAATAATATTTACAACAAGCTTTGGTCGAAGTTGTGGTGAGTGCTTAATCATTTCTGATGTTGCACGAATCAATAGCTCTGGACCTTTATGTGGCTGAATGCGACCAACAAAAGAAACAACTAACGCCTCTTGTGGTTGGCCAACAACTGCGCGTGCTGCGCTGCGACCATCACCTGGTGTAAATGTATAAAGATCAACACCTGGGCTAACCACATGCACGATGTCTGGGCATCCGTCATACAGCGATACCAGGCTTGCAGCTTCGGCATCTGTATTTGCAATCAAAGCATTTGCTGCAGCAACAACCTGTGTTTCACCTTGCACGCGGATCATTGGCTCAGGTGTTTCACCTTCGGCCAAGTTCAAATTCTTAACGCGTGCCATGGTGTGCATGGTGTGAACTAAAGGAATACCAAGCTCTTTTGCCGCTTGCATCGCAACCTTGCCCGAAATCCAATAATGCGAATGAATAACATCGTAATTATCTGTTTTTAAAATGCGTAAAAACTCTTTTGATAAACCTGCAATATGGGCTGGCAGTTGTTCCTTTGTTAAATTGCCATGACCGCAATCGATATGGCGAACACGAACACCTGCAGAGATTTCAACGATATCTGGCTGTGCTGCATCGGTGCGACGGGTAAAAATATCTACCTTTACGCCCATCGCAGCCATGCGTTGCGCAGACTCCAAAACATAAATGTTAATGCCGCCAGCATCGCCAATACCTG
>JAPOHK010000001.1 GCA_029979485.1 Candidatus Planktophila limnetica | reverse complement strand
GATGCTGTCATTGATTGCCAGCCAGCCCAATCTTCTTCATCTAGTGGGTCTTCGATTGAAACTAATGGGTACGCATCGACCAGTGATGTGTAATAAGTGATCATTTCTTCTGAAGTTTTTGTTGAACCTTCGAAGTTGTACTTACCCTTTTCGTGAAATTCAGTAGCCGCAACATCCATTGCAAGTGCAATTTCTTTACCTGGCTTAAATCCAGCTAGGTTAATTGCTTCAATAATTAAATCTAGGGCTGCGCGATTGCTCTCTAAATTTGGTGCGAAGCCTCCTTCATCACCAACACTTGTTGCAAGTCCACGCTTTTTTAATACTGATTTAAGTGCGTGATAAATCTCTGCGCCCCAACGAAGTGATTCGCGGAAAGTTTCAGCACCGATTGGAGCAACCATGAATTCTTGAATATCCACATTGGTGTCAGCATGAGCGCCACCATTTAAAATATTCATCATTGGTACTGGAAGAAGATGTGCGTTCGGTCCACCCAAATAACGAAAGAGTGAGAGGTCCGCGCTCTCTGCTTGAGCTTTAGCAACTGCAAGAGATACGCCAAGAATCGCATTTGCACCGAGTCGAGATTTATTTGGTGTTCCATCTAGGGCAATCATTTCGCTATCAACTAGGCGTTGATCTTGTGCATCCAAACCGATGACTGCATCAGCAATTTCGCCGTTAACAAAAGCAACTGCTTTTTCGACGCCTTTACCTAAATATCGTTTGCCGCCATCACGAAGCTCTGATGCCTCAAATGCGCCGGTAGATGCACCACTTGGAACTGCTGCACGTGCTTGTGTTCCATCTTCTAATTGAATTTCGACTTCAACCGTTGGATTTCCACGGGAGTCAAGAATTTCACGAGCGCCAATTGCTTCGATAAGTGCCACGTAAGTCCCCTTTAAATCGCCCTGCGAACACCTAATCCTACCGTGACTCTTGCTCTGCAATCTCACGCATTATTTGCTTGCTCTGCATGCGCAATGCATCTTCTGGATCAATTCCATTCTTGTGTGCCCACGCGATGACTCCAAGTAGTGCGGTGCCAACTGATTCCGAAGTTGCAGGTACTTCTGCTTGGTGATTTGGAACATTGATAGCAACACCATATTTATCTGCGCGATACAGCAATTTATTGATTAGAGAAAGCGCTGGTTGTGAGAGAGCGACGCCATCTAGAGCAGATGTCCGTCCTTTTTCTGCAGCTTTAATCTCTTCCCAATTGGCTACAACTTCTTCACTTCCACTTACTTTTGTTCCGCCAAAAACATGGGGATGTCTACTGATGAGTTTTTCTGTAATAACTTGAGCAACATCTTCAATTGAGAATGGATCAGTTGGGTGATCTTGTGCAATACGTGAGTGGAAATACACTTGAAGCAATATATCCCCAAGTTCTTCACGCATGCCCGCTCGATCTGATTCGGCAACCGTGTCAATAAACTCATACGACTCTTCAAGTAAATATTTAATCAGTGACTCGTGGGTTTGCTCTGCATCCCAAGGACAACCGCCTGGTGAGCGGAGTTGATCCATCACCTCAACTAAACGTTGCAAGTATGAAGTACTCATACTGAAAAAGTGTTTAGTTACTTATCGGAAGGTGTGACTGCAGAACCTGCTGAATCAACAGGTACAACATCTGCATTAGCTGCATCCCACACACCGTAGCGAGGATTAATTGTCACCTTGTTCTCTTTTGCAATGTCTACAACAAGTCTTTGAATTGCTGTTCCAACTTGGTCAGCTGGGATTCCTGATGCTTCCAGGCCTTGGCTTAACTTGTCAGAAATAATGATGCTTTGAAGGTATAAATCAAAATCTTTTGCCGCGATACCAGCTCCAACTAGCGCTGTTGGTAATCCAGCTTCTCCGCCGACTTGTTCTGTAATGCTTGCTCTGCGCGTATCAATTTCAGCTTTTGAAACTGTAATTTTCAGTTTTTCGGCAACCTTGTTGAGTAACTCAGAAAGGACATGAAAGCGCATTTGTGAACGGTTGAGATCTTCGCCAACTTCTAATTGCATCTGTGAAGAATCTACTTTGCTTCGCTCGGCCATGATGTCATTAATACTTGATTGCACAGTTGCCTGTGAGATTTTTACCGAACCAACCGTGGCAGCTGAACTTACTTGCGAACAACCAGTGAGCAATAACGCTGCTGAAATCGCCGCAATAGAAATAACTTTTTTCACTCTGAACTGCCTTTCGATATTGGTGCCAATTCGGTAACGACCTGTGTTACCCAAGCCAGAAGAGAAGTATCCACTATCGGAGCGGTACTTTCGGACGGATTCCACGCAGAGCTCTTAGGCAAGGCCACTAATACGGTCGATGTTGCGGATTTATAGAGTGACCCGGGATACATACGAGCCAATTTAAGTTGCTTTGATTCAGGCAAAGTCATGGGAGACAAACGTACAAATTTTCCTTGGGCAACCACTTCTCGAAGTGAAATGCTCTTTGCGAAAGCGCGAAGCGCTGCAACTCCTAAAAGCGTTTGTGCTTCTTCTGGCAATACGCCAAAGCGATCAATGAGTTCTTCTTCGATTGCAAGAACATCCTCGTTATTTCTTACATCTGCCAGACGACGATAAAGATCAAGACGTAAACGTTCGCCAGGAACATAAGTTGCATCGAGGTGTGCATTGATTGGTAATTCAACTTTGCATTCGTGATTTGGTTCAGCGCTTTCGATGATGCCGGATTTATATTCGTGCACAGCTTCGCCAACCATGCGCATATATAAATCAAAACCAACATCTGCAATATGACCAGATTGCTCGCCACCTAATAAGTTTCCAGCTCCACGAATTTCTAGATCCTTCAATGCAACGCGCATTCCGGCACCGAGTTCCGTGTTTGCTGCAATCGTCTTTAGTCGGTCATGGGCTAACTCGCTCAATGGTTGATCTGGAGGAAATAAGAAATATGCATATGCGCGTTCACGACCACGTCCCACACGACCACGTAATTGATGCAGTTGTGATAGACCAAAAAGATCGGCTCTTTCCACAATTAAAGTATTTGCATTAGCGATATCTAATCCACTCTCGACAATTGTGGTACAGACCAAAACATCGAAATCCCGATTCCAAAATGCAAGAATGACATCTTCGAGTGCACCTTCGCTCATCTGCCCGTGCGCTATGCGTATGCGCGCTTCTGGAACAAGTTTCTGCAATTTCTGTGCAGCCTGATCAATTGATTCAACCCGATTATGAATATAAAAAATTTGTCCATCACGTAATAATTCGCGGTGAATCGCAGCTGTAATCTGTGCATCATCTCGAGCACCTACATAAGTCAAAATTGGATGGCGCTCTTCTGGTGGCGTTGTAATCGTAGACATTTCACGGATACCAGTAACCGCCATTTCAAGTGTTCGAGGAATTGGCGTTGCAGACATTGCTAAAACATCTACTGTTGTTCGCAATTTCTTGAGTGATTCTTTCTGTTCAACACCGAATCTCTGTTCTTCATCGACAATAACTAGCCCGAGATCTTTGAAATGCACATCATTTGAAAGAATTCGATGGGTGCCAACTACAACGTCAAATGTTCCAGATTCGATACCAGACAATATTTCTTTACTCTCTTTTGCAGTATTGAATCGAGATAATCCAGCAACCTTTATTGGAAATCCGGAATATCGCTCTTCAAAAGTTTTTGTATGTTGCTGAACCAGCAACGTGGTCGGAACTAATACTGCAACTTGCTTGCCATCTTGAACGGCTTTAAAAGCAGCCCTAATCGCAATCTCAGTTTTTCCATATCCAACATCTCCGCAAATTATTCGGTCCATCGGGTATGGGCGTTCCATATCTGCTTTGACTTCATTAATTGTTGAAAGCTGATCGGGAGTTTCGATGTATGCAAATGAATCTTCTAGTTCTCGCTGCCACGGTGTATCTGCAGAGAAAGCAAAACCTGGTGAAGAAGTTCGCGCTGCATATAAGCGAATGAGTTCGCCAGCAATTTGGCGCACTGCTTTACGAGCTCTACCCTTAGCTTTTTGCCATTCACGGCTTCCAATTCGATGAACCGTTGGTGTTTCGCCTCCAACATATTTGCTCACTTGCTCTAGTGAATCTGTTGGAACAAATATGCGATCACCAGGTTGTCCCCGTTTGGCGGATGCGTATTCGAGAACTAAATATTCGCGCGTTATGCCAGCGACACTTCTTGAAACAAGTTCTACGTATCGACCTATACCGTGCTGTTCATGAACAACAAAATCTCCAGCTTTTAATTCGAGTGGGTCAATTGCCGTCTTACGCTTTGAAGGAAGTTTTTCAGTGTTGTTAATTGCACCTTTACTACCTGATAAGTCTCTTTCGGTAATAAAGAGGATACGTGCAGAGGGAACACTAAATCCAAATGCAATTGTTGAAGTGATAACTCGAACCGAGATTTCCGCACTTCTGAAGAGATTTGAATATCTCTCGTGCATTCCATGCCCGTGGGCTGCAAAAACCAGATTGTGACCGGCTTCTGCTGCACTTCGAAACTCATCCACGAGTCGTTCAGTATTTGCGCGCAATGGGTCAATTGCATGAGCTTCAAGAAAAACTGCGTCTGTATCCAAATCAGAGCCAAAAACATTGAAACTTCGCTGTTGCAATTGGTTTTTATCTATTTCTGAATGCAGCTCTTCCCACGTCATATAGGTGCCGTCACCGCTATGTAAAGGTGTCAATCCACCGCTAGCGGCGTTGAGCCATGATGCAAGATAAAACTCTTCATTCGTTGCAAGAAGATCTGCAGCTCTTGATTTGATACGTTCTTCATCAATGAAGATAACTTCAGTATTTTTCGGCATTCGATCCAAAATACTCTGATCAGAATCGACCAAAAGTGGAATAAACGACTCCATGCCTTCGGTAGCAATTCCTTCAGAGATTTTTTCTAATATTTCTGATGCTTGAGGAAAGTCAGCAATAAGTGCGCGTGCTTTAGCTTGAACTGCAGGCGTCAATAGCAGCTCACGACACGGGAGAATTTTTATGGAGGTCTGTACTGCTCCGGTTGTTCTCTGACCTGCAACATCGAAATAGCTAATGTCTTCAATTTCATCACCGAAAAAGTCGATGCGGACAGGTTGGCTTGCAAGTGGAAGGAATACATCCACAATTCCTCCGCGGACTGCAAACTCCCCACGTCGTTCCACTAAATCTGTGCGCTGATAAGCAAGTTCTCCAAGATGATTAATCAACTCTTTGAGATCGCATTCAGTTCCAACTGCGAGTTCGCGTACTGGAGCCTGTGCAAGTGAATTAATTATTCGATGAATCAAGCCTCGAACCGGAGTAATAACTATTGGGTTTTCAATTTGTTTTTTGCTTAACTCAATCAATGTAGAAATTCTTTGAGCGACAGTGTCACTTCGTGGACTCAATCTTTCATGTGGCAATGTTTCCCAAGCAGGAAATTCGTATACGCATTCATGTAGTTCACGTAAATCACTCGCCAAATCTTCACTAGTTCTACTTGATCCAGTCACAATTAATAGCGGTCGTTGACTAGCGCGGATTGCGGCAAGAAATGGGTGCAACGAAGAAGGCGCGATGATGCGCTTTTTTGAGTCGAGTGCATCGCTGATGTGTGAATCAGCAGCCAACGCATCGCGCACGAGTTTCATTCGTATCCCTTCTTTTCTCCGTATCAACTATTGAGAAACTTTAAGAAATATTGAGAAAACGCCTTAGGCCCCAACTCCATGGAGACGGAGGGGGCTTAATAGGGCAAGTCTAAGGCAGATGAACCTGCCATGATTAGCCAATGTCTTCGCAAGATTCCGCCTCAGCCGTTGGTAACGACGGCTCTGCTTTGCGTGCCGATGTCAGAAAACTTGGAGACTTACTCGGTGAATCGCTTGTCCGCCAAGAAGGTCAAGAACTACTTGAGTTAGTTGAAGCTGTTCGCAAAGCCGTTAAAGATGGCGGCGGAGATGAACTTCTATCTAAATTATCGATTGAACAATCTGTTCAACTCGTACGTGCATTTAGCACATATTTCAACTTAGCAAATGTTGCAGAGCAGGTTCACCGTGCAAGAGTTTTAGCGGATGCACGAGCTCAAGGTGGATCATGGATGGCAAAAGCTGTCGACAAGATTGCTGCTGCGCAGAGTGCAAAAGTTTCTGGACATGAGTTTTCAACTGAAGATGTAACTCGTTGGGTTAACGAGCTTATGGTTCGTCCTGTATTTACAGCCCATCCAACTGAGGCTGCGCGTCGCTCGGTACTAAATAAGTTAGGGCGAGTTGCAAAACTTCTAGATCAACCAAATTCTGAGGTACAGCGAAATCAATTAGCTGAAACTATTGACGTTTTGTGGCAAACAGATGAGTTACGAGTTGGTCGTCCAGAGCCGCTAGATGAAGCCATGAACGCGCTATATTATTTAGATGATTTATTTAAGTTAACTATTCCAGAAGTTCTTGATGATTTTAAAAAAGAGATCAAGCGACTTGGAATCGATCTTCCATTAGATGCACGTCCTCTCTCTTTTGGAAGCTGGATTGGCGGAGATCGTGATGGAAATCCAAACATCACAGCTTCCATCACAGAGTCTGCGATGGTTTTACAAGTTGGTCATGCGATTCGCGTAACAATTGCAGCGATGGATGAATTGCGTCAAATGCTCTCTGTTTCAACTCGCATCACTGGAGTTAGTAAGGCCCTTCTAAATTCAGTTGAAGAAGATCTAAAGCACATTCCCGAATTTGAAGAACGCTTTAAGCGTTTGAATGTTCAAGAGCCTTATCGTTTGAAAGCAACTGCAATTGTGCACCGCTTGGCATTTACTAGAAATCGCCATGCATCCGGCGGCGAGCATGTTGCTCATCGCGACTACAACAGCACATCAGAATTATTGGCAGACCTATCTTTAATGCGTGATTCCCTCCTTGAAAATCGCGGTGAATTAATGGCGACAGGATTGTTAGAACGCACAATGCGCACGGTTTCGGCTTTTGGATTAACTCACGCAACGTTGGATGTTCGCGAACACTCTGATGCTCATCACCACACACTTGCTTTCGCTTTTGGTAATGATTACAAGCACAAGAGCCACCAAGAGCGCTTCGAAATCCTTGCTAACGAACTAACCTCGAAGAAGAAATTAGATTTTGGAAAGTGCGATGAGCGCGCTCAAAGAACATTGGATACCTTCACGGCAGTCTTTGATATCGTCAAACGTTTTGGACCAGAATCTATTGAGACTTACATCGTTTCAATGACAAAAGGTTCCGATGATTTGTTGGCAGCAGTAGTTCTTGCTAAGCAAGCTGGACTTGTTGATCTTTCTACAAATACTGCGGTCATTGGATTCGCACCATTACTCGAAACTGTTGCTGAGTTACGTGCGGCAGGAGAAATTCTCGAAGCGCTATTAAGCGATCCGGGATACAGAAAAGTTGTCGAACTCCGTGGAAACTTACAAGAAATTATGTTGGGATATTCTGACTCCAATAAAGATGCAGGTATAGCAACTAGCCAATGGGAAATTCATCGCGCTCAAAGAAAATTACGAGACGTTGCAATCAAACATGGCGTTAAGTTACGACTCTTCCACGGCCGTGGTGGTTCTGTCGGTCGAGGTGGCGGTCCAACTTATGACGCACTTGTTGCACTTCCTTGGGGCTCAATTGATGGACAAATTAAAATGACAGAACAAGGTGAAGTCATTAGCGATAAATACGCTCTGCCATCTCTTGCTCGTGAAAATATTGAATTAATGCTCGCAGCATCACTTGAAGCAACTGTCTTAAACCGTGCGCCTCGTCAGAGCGATGAAAGTTTAGATAAGTGGAATGGTTGCATGGAACTCATTAGCGAAAATTCTTTCGCGAGATATCGCTCCTTAATTGATCATCCAGATCTACCTGCATATTTCTATGCTTCAACTCCCGTAGAACAACTAGGCGAAATGATGTTGGGATCTCGCCCATCACGCAGACCAGATGCTGCCGGTGGTTTAGATAGTTTGCGGGCTATTCCATGGGTATTTGGCTGGACGCAATCACGCCAGATTGTTCCGGGTTGGTTTGGAGTCGGTAGCGGATTAAAAGCTGCACGTGAAGCTGGAAAGTCCGATGTCATTCAAGAGATGCTCGAACATTGGCACTTCTTCCATACTTTTATTAGCAATGTCGAGATGACCCTTGCGAAGACTGATTTAGATATGGCGCGACGTTACGTTGATGCACTTGTTCCCAAAGAGCTGCATCACTTCTTAGATGTAATCACAGCCGAGTTTGAATTGACCTGTGAAGAAATTCTTAAAGTAACAAAGAAGGAGTCACTGTTGGGAGATCAGCCAATTTTGGCTCGCACATTGCAGGTTCGCGATGCCTATCTCGCTCCACTGCACTTACTACAAGTCAATCTGCTCGAGCGCGTACGTGATCACAAAGGTGAAGTTGATGCGACTTTGCAAAGAGCACTCCTGCTGACAATAAATGGAGTGGCAGCAGGCTTAAGAAATACAGGTTGATTCTTAGCTATTAAATCGAGATTGAGTCTCTTCTAAGCCTTTTGTAATAAGGGACTCAACAACATCACATCCGCGATTAATAAATTAATCAAGTGTTTTTTTCTCAGCCGATGAAAAAGCCTTCAATACAAAATCTCCTGGATCTTGTGAACCCATTGGACGACCAATACCTAGGCGAACACGGAAATAATCAGCAGTACCGAAGGCAGATGTCATTGATTTCAAACCATTGTGACCATTATCGCCGCCAGCAATTTTTGAGCGGATTGCGGAGTACGGAATATCTAGCTCATCATGCAAAGCAATTATGTGATCTGGTTCGACTTTATAAAAAGCTGCCAATGCTTTTGCAGGTCCACCTGTCTCATTCATATAGCTTTTAGATTTTGCGATAATTACAGAGTGCGCATTATCTCCGACGCCAATTTTGAATGCAGCAATATCAGTGCGTGACTTATGGCTAGACCATTTAACTTTGTAACGTTTGGCTAATTCATCAACAACCATCTGGCCAACATTGTGGCGAGTTGCTGCGTATTCGGGACCGGGATTACCGAGACCAATTACTAACCAAAGCATGAAGCAAGGTTAGTGCTTATGCATCCTTCTTCTCGGCATCAGCAGGTGCTGCAGCAGCACCATCAGCTGGAGCAGCAGCATCTGCTGCAGGTGCAGCAACTTCTTCAACTGCTGTTGAACGCTCTGAAAGGTGCACAACAATCATCTTTGGATCAGAGATAAGTGTGACGCCTGCTGGAAGAACTACATCTGCAGCGTACTTAGACGCTCCTGCTTCTAATCCAGTTAGATCGAGATCAAGGTAAGCAGGAATAGAAGTTGCTTCTGTTTCAACTTCAATTGTGTTGTGAACGTGCTCAAGAATTCCATCGCGGTCGAATTCACCAGATGTGTGAACTGGCACAGATACGACAACTTTTTCACCACGGCGAACAATTACAAGGTCAATGTGATCAAGAGTTAATTTGATTGGATGGCGCACGATTGCTTTTGGAAGCGTGAGTTCTGTTTTGCCATCTACAACAATGTCTAGAAGAACGTTAGAAGTCTTAAGTGCAACGCCTAATTCGCGTGCAGGAAGAGTGATGTGTGATGGCTTCTCACCATGACCGTAGATCACAGCTGGAACTTGACCATCGCGACGTGCACGACGTGATGCGCCCTTACCGAATTCAGTACGACGAATTCCGTTGATGGTGATCTCAGCCATTTTAATTTCTCCCTGTTAGGTAAAACTTTCGGTTACTTCACAAAAGTCCCAGCAGGAGCATTTACCTGCACCGTCGATAACGGAAGTTAAAAACCCTCGCCGGAACGAGGCAAAGATTAGCGAAGGGTTATGGAGTGTGGCAAATCGCGCTTATGAATGGCCATCGAAGAGGCTAGTTACGGAACCATCTTCAAAGACCTCTCGAATCGCACGACCAAGAAGTGGGGCGATTGAGAGAACGGTGAGATTGTCGAATTTTTGATCCTCAGTGATTGGAAGAGTATTTGTTATGACAACTTCACTCGCACGAGAATTCTTAAGGCGTTCGATTGCAGGTCCTGAGAGCACTGCGTGAGTAGCGGCAATGATTACTTCTTTTGCACCTGCTTCAAATAGTGCATCAACCGCTTTTGTAATTGTGCCGGCAGTATCGATCATGTCATCGATAACAACGCATGTTTGACCTTCAACATCACCAACAACGCGACCAGTGATGGACTCATTTGGAATGCGTGGATCGCGTGTTTTGTGTATGAAAGCGATTGGGCAACCACCTAGTAAATCCGACCAACGTTCTGCAACACGTACTCGTCCTGAGTCAGGTGAAACAATTGTGAGTCGTGAGCGATCAACTTTTGAACCGACGTAATCAGCGAGCATTGGAAGAGCAAACAAGTGATCCACTGGACCATCAAAGAAACCTTGAATTTGAGATGTGTGAAGATCTACAACCATTAACCGATCTGCACCCGCTGCTTTAAACAAATCTGCCATCAAACGTGCAGAGATTGGCTCGCGACCACGGTGTTTTTTATCTTGACGGGCATAGCCATAAAACGGTGCAACAACTGTGATTCGTTTTGCAGATGCACGCTTGAGTGCATCAACCATGATGAGTTGTTCCATGATTTGTTTATTAACGGGTGCAGAGTGGCTTTGTAATACGAATGCATCACAACCGCGAACGCTCTCTTCGAAGCGAACAAATATTTCACCATTTGCAAAGTCATATGCAGATGTTGGTGTGATTGGAACACCAAGTTCTTGTGCAACTTCTTCAGCTAACTCCGGAAATCCGCGGCCTGAAAAAAGTCTTAACCGTTTTTCAGATGCCAGACGGAGTTCGCTCATGGGGCTTAGCCTCTCTTATGTCCGTTTTCACTACCAGCATGACGCGCTGCAGCTTCAGCAGATTTTGTGCCAGAACGTTTGCGCAAGACCCAGCCTAAGACATTTCGCTGGCGTGATCGACCAACTCCAATTGCTCCAGGTGGGACATCTTCAGAAATTACAGATCCTGCAGCTGTGTAAGCCCCATCACCAATTGTTACGGGTGCAATCAACATTGAATCGCTGCCGATACGAACATGGTCTCCAACGATTGTTTCGTGTTTTTCGACGCCATCGTAATTTACAAATACAGTTGCAGCGCCAATATTGGTGCCTTCGCCTATTTTTGCATCGCCAACGTATGAAAGATGCGGAACTTTAGAGCCATCCCCAACTTTTGAGTTTTTAATTTCAACAAATGCTCCAGCTTTTGCACCAGTACCTAGGACAGTTCCTTTTCGCAGGTATGAATAAGGACCAACCTGGGCTTCTTTTCCAATAGTTGCTTCATGACAATTGGACTCGACGACGTGGGCACCTTCTAGGACTAAACATGATTCCAGCGTTGTGCGTGGACCAATAACAGCGCCAGATTTAATCGTCGTGCTTCCAAGAATTGCTGAACCTGGATAAATAGTTACATCGCTTTCGATCGTGGCTGTTGCATCAATCCACGTAGTAGTTGGATCTGTAATCGTTACGCCTGATCGCATTAGGTCACCATTTATGCGATCGCGCAAATACGCGCCGCTTTCAGCGAGTTGTTCGCGATCATTAACACCCAGAGTTTCAACATAATCATCAATCAGTGCAGCTGCTACTTCTCCACCTGCTTGGCGCATGATCTCTAGAACGTCAGTTAAATAGAGCTCGCCTTGTGCGTTACTAGTGGTCAATTTGGTGATTGCTGATGCGAGTAAAGCACCATCGAATATATAGACACCAGAATTTACTTCGAAAATTATTTTTTCAGAATCTGATGCATCTTTTTCTTCGACGATGCGAAGAAGTGAGCCATCGTCAGCGCGGATAATGCGGCCATAACCTGTTGGGTCTGGATGTTCGGCCGTCATCACTGACGCACTAAAGCCGCCGTTGTGGTGAAATGAAATCAATTGTGCAAGTGATTGAGTAGTCAGAAGTGGAGTGTCACCAGCTAATACAAGAACAGAACCTTTAGGAGAAATACCTTCTAGTGCTAACTGAGTCGCATGGCCTGTGCCGCCGCGCTTTTCTTGAAAAATAGTTACGGCTTTTGGAGAAATTGCTGAAACATGTTCTTCAACTGCTTCACGACCAGAGCCAACAACAACACGAATTTGTTGTGGTGATAGTCCTTGCACCGCATGTAAAACATGTCCAACTAATGTACGGCCTGCTACTTCATGTAAAACTTTTGGCAGCGAAGATTTCATTCGCGTTCCCTCACCAGCGGCAAGAATGATTGCGCACTCAAGTAATGAGTCGGTGCCCTTTGGTGGCGTCATGCTCCGCCACCAGGTATCGATCCTGGACCCTGGGCTTCAAAGGCCCATGTGCTAGCCACTACACAATGGCGGAACCCATATTCTCCCTTATCCGCACTAGTACTTTCGACCACTAAAGTTGCCTCACGCGAGAATTTTAATAAATACTTTTAGAAAGTGGGGCGAAAATGCGTGATGAAGTAGACCGCCTCATCGCTGCCTGGAAGGCACAGCGTCCTGATCTGGATTTATCACCACTCGGAGTCCTCAGCCGTATTACGCGAATTTCTCGTCACTTAGATATTGAACGACGCAACGCATTCGCTGATTTAGATACGTGGGGATTTGATGTACTTGCATCCCTTCGTCGAGCTGGTGCGCCATATCAACTTTCTCCAAGTCAATTAATGCAAGAAACTCTTGTAACAAGTGGAACAATGACAAATCGTTTAGATCGATTAGAAGAACTTGATTTGATCACGCGAAAACCAGACCCAACTGATGGACGTGGCTCGTTGGTGACACTCACAAAAGCTGGAGTACGTGCAGTTGATACAGCAATGGAAGAGTTATTAGGGCGTGAAAGAAATTTCTTGGCGCCATTATCAAGTGATGAAAAGAAAGAACTTGCTCGATTGCTCAGCCTTATTGCTGCGCAATTTGAAGATGAAAATTAATGTGACTCGATAACTTTGGCTCCATGAACCGGGCCATATGCGCGAGTAACGCTTCCCACGACACCAGATGCGCTTAATGCAACTGCGAGATCCAAACCATGCTCTTCATCTGAGACTAAGAATGCAACAGTTGGTCCAGAGCCAGAAACTATCGCACCGAGTGCTCCATATTCTTGGCCAACATCTAAAATCAAACGAAGTGCCGGACGAAGTGAACACGCTGCTGGCTGCAAATCATTCACCAACAACTTTCCAACTGCTGATGGATCGGCTGATAAAAGTGCTTGCATAAGTGCATCACTAATTTGTGGCTCACTAATGTCTAATCCTTGTCGTAATCGATCGCATTCGCCATAGACCGCAGGCGTAGAAAGTCCAACACTCGAAAGTGCGAGAACCCAGTGATACGTACCGCGGGATAAAGCCGCAGTGAGTTGATCGCCTCTACCTTGTCCAATAGCAGTTCCCCCGCTTAACAAAAATGGAACATCGCTACCTAATTGAGATGCAATTTCGTGCATTTCTTCTCTGGTCATTTTAAGGTCGAACAACTCATCGATTGCAACAATTGCTGCTGCTGCATCGGCGCTGCCGCCAGCCATTCCTCCTGCAACTGGAATTGATTTCTTAATTTCAATACTGACATCAATATCTATTTCAAATTTCTTGGCAATTAATTCCACAGCTTTTGCAACAAGATTTGAGGCATCCGTTGGAACTCCATGTATTTGATCACCAGAAATCGAAATATCTATACCGCTACCTTGCTCACCGATTTTGATTGTTACATCATCAAAAATTGAAATTGCCTGAAAAACAGTTACTAGCTGGTGAAAGCCATCGGATTCGCGTGGGCCAACGGATAATTGCAAATTAACTTTTGCGGGTACGCGAACGGTTACTGATTTAATTGGCACGTTAAAACCCTATTCGTGCGATTGTGCAAAAATCATTAACTAGGAGTGATTCTCCTCGAAGTGTCGGATCTATTCCTGCTTCAATCAGAACTTTTTCTGCGGCGCCGGATGAGCCATAAATACTAGAAAGTGCTGAGCGCAACATTTTTCTGCGTTGGGCAAAAGCTGCGTCAATTAGTGTAAATACCTTTAGTCGTAGTGCTTCATCACCCAAAGGTTGGTGGCGAGCAAATGAAACTAACTTTGAATCAACTCCTGGAACTGGCCAAAAAATGGAACGAGACACTGAACCAGCGCTCTGTAAATCTGCCCACCATGCTGCTTTGACTGATGGAATTCCATATTCCTTTGTTCCTGGTTTAGCGGCTAAACGATCAGCAACTTCTGCCTGCACCATGACAACACCTGATTTTAGAGTTGGAAAAATCTCTAAAAGATGAAGAAGGACTGGAACCGAAACGTTATATGGCAAGTTTGCAACGAGCACAGTCGGTGCATCTGGCAATTTCTTTAAATGAAGTGCGTCTTGATGAATAACGCTAAACGTTGCAGCGCTCTCATTATGTTTCTGAACAGTCTCTGGCAGTCGTGTGGCTAAACGCTCATCAATTTCAACCGCGATGACAGATTTTGCTTCTTCTAAAAGCGCAAGTGTGAGTGAACCTAATCCAGGTCCAATTTCTAGTGCGACATCTGAACTTGTAACGCCCGCAGTACGAACGATTTTTCTACATACATTTGCATCGATAACAAAGTTTTGGCCAAGTGACTTTGCTGGCTTGATTCCTAATTCCTGCGCCAGTTCGCGAATTTCTGCTGCACCAAGCAAGGTCATGCGAAGGAACCAAAAATACGTTCAGCATTATTACTCAGTGTTGCTGCTAATTCTGCATCGCTAACATTTCTTTCATCAGCCATAGCACGGACAATATTTGCGATTTGAGCAGGTGTATTGAGTGCACCGCGATGAGGTGTCGGGGCTAAAAATGGTGAATCAGTTTCTACCAATAATTGATCCGCTGGAACGATTTTTACGGCTTCACGCAATTCTGGAGCATTCTTAAAAGTTAGGGTGCCAGCAAAGGAAAGGATATAACCGCGGTCGACGCAGATTTTTGCCATTGCTAAATCTCCTGAATAACAATGAAAAATAGTTTTCTCTGGCGCTCCAACCTCAAGCAAAACCGAGAGAACGTCTTCGTGAGAGTCACGATCATGTATTACGAGTGCTTTGTTATGTTTCTTTGCTAACTCAATATGCCACTTGAAAGACTCTTGTTGTCTCTTTCGCAATTCAGGAGGGGTACGAAAATAATCTAAGCCAGTTTCACCAATTGCTCGTACACGTGGGTGCTCCGCAAGCTTTGCAATGATGGACCAGTCGTGCTCTAGATCTTCTACAACTGGCGCTTCATTTGGGTGCAAAGCAACTGCTGCAAGAACTCTACCTTTCCAATGTTCTGCAGCATCTACGCACCATTGTGATTGTTCTGCTGAATATCCAACTTGTACTACTCGGTCGACTCCTGCATCACGCGCATCATCTAAAACTTTACGAACCTTTTCTGAATCTGGTGCTGCGTTTGTAACAATTTCTAGATGCGCATGTGCATCAACAGTTTTAACTGGTAATGGTTCGGGTTGTGGAGCGGGAATACGATCGAGGTCGCGGTTATGACGATCTGCCACAGGAGCTACTCCGCAGATTCAAGACGCGGGAAAAGTACTGGAGTTTTTGTCACACGCGCACCTGCTGGTAATTGTCCCCATGTGGAAACCGATGAAATCTTTTGTGAACCTAAATCGCCGAGTGTGTCCTGCGCACCAAGACTCTGCCACAAAATTTCACATGTTGCTGGCATTACAGAGTTAAGTAATACAGCAAGTGCGCGCAATGATTCTGCTGTATTGTAAAGAACTTCTTCCAGTACAACCTTATTCGCAGGATCTTTAGCAAGAATCCACGGTTCTTTTTCCGTGACATACCCATTCACTCGTTTGCAGAAATCCATAATTGCATTGATGCCGCCTTGAAAATCTAAGGCGCACATTGCCTCATCCGCTTTTAAAACGGCCCTTGAAAGCGCTTCTTCGAGTCCCTTGTCATGAGCTATCTGTGGAAGTTTTCCTTCACAGTATTTTTCAATCATTGCAGCTAGACGTGATGCGAGGTTTCCGAAATCATTTGCTAATTCGCTCGTATATCGGGCGCTCATGTCTTCCCATGAAAATGAACCATCTGAACCAAATGGAATTGCGCGCAAGAAGTAATACCTAAATGCATCCACACCAAAATGATTCGTAATATCACTTGGGGCGATACCGGTGAGTTTGCTCTTGCTCATCTTTTCGCCACCAACTAGCAACCAACCATGCGCAAATACTTTCTTTGGAACTGCAAGGCCTGCGGCCATCAACATTGCTGGCCAGATGACTGCGTGAAAGCGCAAAATATCTTTACCAACTAGATGGACATCTGCAGGCCATGTGTGTGCGAACTTCTTGCCACCTTCAGAATCTGCAGCGTCCGTTAGTCCAACCGCGGTTGCGTAATTTAGTAGCGCGTCAAACCAAACATAAACAACCTGATTGGTGTCCCATGGAACTGGGATTCCCCAATCAAATGTGGAGCGTGAAATAGAGAGATCAGATACTCCGCCTTCGAGAAAAGATAAAACTTCATTACGTGCGCTTTCAGGCTGGCATGCATCTGGATTCTTTTTATAGTGCTCGATTAGCGGAGCTGCGAAATCAGAGAGCTTAAAAAACCAATTCTCTTCATTGACTAATTCGATTGGTTTGCTGTGAATTGGGCAGAGCTTTTCACCATTAGATTCAATCAAATCTCCAGGTAATTTAAACTCTTCACATCCAACACAATAAGGACCTTCATATTTTCCTGAGTAAATATGACCTGAATCTTTCAATCCCTGCAAAAACTTTTGCACGCGCTCTGTGTGGCGTTTTTCGGTGGTGCGAATAAAGTCATCATTTGCAATATTGAGCGCTTCCCAATTTGGTTTCCACGCTTGGGCTACTAATCGATCTACCCATGCTTGTGGCGCTACATTGTTTTGTTCGGCTGTGCGCATAACTTTTTGACCATGTTCATCTGTGCCTGTTAAGAACCAGACAGACTCTCCGCGTTGGCGGTGCCAACGAGTGAGTACGTCGCCTGCAACAGTTGTGTATGCATGACCGATATGCGGTGCATCATTTACATAGTAAATAGGCGTAGTGAGATAGAAAGATTTATCGCTCACGTTGCTCATTTGCCCATCTTATTAGCATCTACAACAGCGGCATAAACCGAACGCTTCGGAAGTGAAAATTCTTCGGCCACAGCAGCGATTGCACCCTTGCGATCCATGCCTGCAGATTCAAACTCCTGAACACGAGCGAGCATCGCATCAGTAGTAACCGATTTAGCATCAGTTGTGGCACCAGCAATTACCAGAGTAATTTCGCCAAGAACTTCATTCTTCTGACTCCACTCAAGTAATTGTGATAAATCGCCGCGGATTGTCTGTTCGTAGTGTTTTGTCATTTCGCGACAAATGGCGGCTTTACGGTCAGAACCGAAAGTTGCAAGTGCATCTGCAAGAGATTCTTCGAGGCGATGGGGTGCTTCAAAAAAGACAAGAGTTCTTTCGTCAAATCTAAGTGATTCATAAAATTTTTGTCTTGCACCCGAAGTTCGCGGTGGAAAGCCATCAAATGAAAAACGATCTGTTGGTAAACCAGATAAAGCCACAGCCATCGTCACAGCAGATGGTCCAGGCAAAACTTGCAGTGCAATATTTTCAGCCGATGCATCACGAGCTAATCGAAAACCAGGATCACTAATCGTTGGCATTCCAGCATCGCTGACCACAAGAACTGTTTTTCCAACTCTTAGAAGTTCTAGAATTTCTTGTGTTCGTTCTTCTTCGTTACCGTCAAAGAATGAAATAACTTTTCCAACGAAAGTTACGCCGAGATCAGATGCCAATCTATGAAAGCGACGTGAGTCCTCTGCTGCAATAACATCAGCTGTTGCGATCGCTTCTATTAGGCGTGCAGAAGCATCCTTGGGATTACCAAGTGGAGTTGCCGCCAATATAAGTGCCATGGCGTAATCATCTCAGTATTTCTGCTCGGATACGCTATCTCCGTGATCGCAAGCGTTGCACCAATACTCATCGCAATCGGTGCATTTTTTCTCCGGGTAATTAATCTGAACAACCCAAAAGGCTTTGTATTTGATGAGGTTTATTACGTTGATGGCGCTAGGGATTTATTGAAATTTGGAGTTGAAGTTGATGGATTGAAACCAGAGTTTGTTGTTCATCCACCGATTGGTAAATGGTGCATAGCTCTAGGTATAAGGATTTTTGGAGATAACGAATTTGGTTGGAGAATTACTGCTGCAATTGCAGGCACACTCATAATTCTTATTGCGGCTCGATTGGCTCACGAGCTCTTCTATTCACCTTTCTTAACTGCAATTACGGCAGCACTATTGGCCTTTGATGGATTGTTATTGGTTCATTCAAGAACTGCTCTTCTTGATCTTTTTCTCGCACTCTTTATTTTGACCGCCACTTACTTCTGGTTCAGGCAACAGTTTTGGTATGCCAGCTTATTTTTTGGCTTAGCTTTAGCAACAAAGTGGAGCGCGTTGTACTTCATTGCATTATTTGGATTTGTCACTCTTTTCAAATTGCTTCGTGAAAATTCAGTAAGGCAATCGCTACGAACTATTGGAATCCGCGTAATGCAATTTGGAGTGCTACCCATCGTTATTTATCTAACCTCTTGGATAGGTTGGTTTATAAGTTACCGCGGTTGGAATCGAGACTACTCATCTAATCCGTTAAGTTCTTTGATTTACTATCACAAGCAAATGTTAGATTTTCATACTTCTCTTGTTGAAAAACATGCATACCAATCAAATCCATGGAGTTGGTTAATTATGAGAAGACCAACATCCTTCTTTTATGAATCACCACAAGGTTGTGGAAGTAAGAATTGCGCGCAAGAAGTATTGGCACTGGGAACGCCCATCTTGTGGTGGAGTGCAACGATTGCTCTTGTAGTTCTTGTTGGGTATTGGCTGTGGCAGACCTATCATCACAAAGTTGATAGCAAACTAACTTTTATCCTTCTTGGAATCATCGCTGGATATCTACCGTGGTTCTTCTTTCAAAAGCGCACCGTATTTAGCTTCTACTCCATTGTTTTTGAACCGTTTTTGATTCTTGCACTCGTTTACTCTGCCAAGCTATTTATTGATAAAAGTCGAAATCCTGCGAATGCTCAAGTAATAATTCTCGGTTTTGTTGCAGTAGTTTTCTTGAATTTTGTCTACTTCTTACCACTGTACCTAGGCGAAGTAATTACATATGCGCAATGGCATATGCGAATGTGGTTTCCTTCTTGGATTTAACTTATTCGTTAGAAGCGCGAGAGCGATTCAGTCTTTCTACGGCTTCTTCAGCTAAATCTTGATCAAAAACTTGATCGCGTGATGGAGTTGCAGCAGCCAGAGCCTCACGAGCCAAACGCTCTTGTTCTTCGCTCCACTGCCCAGGAATTGTGAGGTCAATAGTTCTACGCGGAGTTACAGCCTTAGGCGCATTTACATATGTCGGAACTGGAATCTCATTTGGTTGCCAAGCACCGCGGTTTTCAGCAGAACCTTTTGGCAAAATAACAACGCCTGATAGCTCACGTTCTGAAAGTGGAATCCAATGTTCTTTTTGTGCGGTGTGATTTACAACCTCAGAGAGATTTGTACTTGATGTACCAGATTGACTCTTTTGTAGGTTTTTGATTCTGCGTTTATAAAGTTTCTCGCTAATTGTTTGTCTTCTTACGTGCGCAACATAAATAAGTATTCCTGTTAAAGGAATAAGCGCGAAGGTAATTTTCATAGTATTCATAAGACCACCAACAATTGTTGTAAGGAGTGAAATGATTAATATTGCAAAAACAATTCTTCTTTGCATCAAACGTTGTGCAACTTTTGCCTCGTGATCTAAATCTGTATGAATTACTCCAGATCCAGAACTTCCACCTGGTGAACTATTTGCTACAACTCGAAGTGCACTTTTATAACGTTCAATAGATTTTCCGGAAAATTCATTTCTATCGTGAACCCATCGTGGCAAGAAATAGGCAACCCACATTCCAATGATTGCCAAATAGATAAGACCGGAAGCCATGATGTACAAAGATAGGGGGAGAAATCGGACCTATCGGGTATTTGAGCGCTCATTTCGCTCGGCTTTTTTCTATTTAATCAATGGGTTTTCTTTTACGAATGAAAGATGATCGCGCCAATCTCCATCAATATGTAAGTACCTTGGACGTTCACCTTCTAAAACATAACCAGCTTTTTCAGCCACTCGGCGAGATGCTGCATTTTCAGGTCGAAGATTTATTTCAATTCGATGCAGCGCCAGGACCGAGAAGCCATATTGGGTTAATAATTTAACCGCTTCGGTCGTATATCCACGTCCGGCGAATGCCTGATCAATCCAATATCCGATGTGAGCTCCACGCAGCGCACCCAAAATAATGCCGCCCATAGAAATTTGTCCGATTAAATTATTTTCATGCCACATTGCAAATGAAATTGAACGCACATCACGTGATTCACGATTAAGGGTTCGGACCAATCTAAAAAAGGATGGCAACTCCTTTTGTAAAGACTCGGCATCACTGCCAGGAATAAAAGGAAGTGTTGCTTCCCAAGGTGTTAGCCATTCCCGATTCTCTGCTCGAACATTGAGCCACTTCTTTCTATCACGCAGACGTAGTGGCCTCAAATATATTTCTGTACCGTAAAGGGTTATCGGCCAAGAATGTTCGCGCATTTAAATGTATCGCCGCTCGAGCACCACAACATTCACGGATGCTCCAGCAGCTACTGAGTCATCTTTTTCACTCAAGGCTATAAATGAGTTGGCATCTGAAAGTGTTGAGATTTCATCTTGAATATCTAGGGCGCGCACTGAACTGGCGTCCTCAGAAAGAATCGCACGAATATAAGAACGAGTTCCAGGTGTGGAAGTAATCGCCTTTTCAAGTTTTGCTTTAACAGAAGGCCGATGAATATTTGAAACTCCAAGCATTGTGCGAATCATTGGTCGAACAAATAACTCAAAGGAGATATATGCATTGATTGGATCACCTGGAAGAGTTACTACAGGAGTTTTATCTGGGCCAATCTGACCGAAATTGTGTCTTCCGCTATTTTCAATTGCTAAGTCCAGAGTTGTTATTTCGCCCATTTTTTGAAGCGTTCGAGTGATCAGGTCAAATGAATCATCGTTACGTTCGCCACTAATGACAATCAAATCTGCGCGAACTAGTTGATCTTCAATCACAGATAAGAGCTCTTCTTCATCATCAGGAATTGAATGCACGCGATAACCAATAGCGCCTACTTCACGAACAGCGGTTGTGAGCAACCATGAATTTGTTTCAAACTCTTCATCTGTTTTGAGAGTTTGCCCAGGTTCAACTAAGTCTGGACCGGCGGATAAAATAACAACGCGTGGATGGGGGCGCGTTGGCAGATGATCTAAACCAATCGAAGCAGC
This sequence comes from Candidatus Planktophila limnetica, assembly GCA_029979485.1. Taxonomy (GTDB): domain Bacteria; phylum Actinomycetota; class Actinomycetes; order Nanopelagicales; family Nanopelagicaceae; genus Planktophila; species Planktophila limnetica_A. The sequence goes on along the minus strand of JAPOHK010000001.1, from coordinate 7,878 downwards.
CAAACCAATTTGTGTGGAGCGAATGCGACTATTGGCACGTAGAACTAATCTTTCACCAGCGTAAATATCTTCAGCCAATGTTGCACCGTGTGCATCCAATAAAGGTAAATCAAGAGGCTCAAGTGGATGACAAATTCCCAATAATGAACTGAGAAACTCATCGACTCGCATCTGCTCTGCCATAATCACACCATACTTGTTGTGACGAGATTTCTAGGGGATTTACGATGAAAGATAAAGCACAGATTCGTGAGCGCTACCGCCGCGAAAGACGAGAAGCTTTTGTCCCTTCAAGTTATTCAAATGTACTTTCAACTCCAGAAGTAATGCAGGCCACAATTATTGCAAGCTATGTTTCTTATGGTTACGAACCTAGCACTCTCGAACTAAATCGAGCACTTATAAAGTCAGGAAAAACTCTTCTGCTTCCACGAGTAAATCACGATCACATAGATTGGATTTATTGGGACGGCGATGACAGCAAACTAGTTGAGAAGAAGAAGATTCTTGAGCCAGTTGGTGATGTGGTTTCACCGCTACCAGAAATTGACGTTGTAATCGTGCCTGCGCTTCGAATTGATAGAGATGGTTTTCGACTCGGTCAAGGTGGTTGTTTCTACGATCGCGCTCTTCCATCGATGTCCGGATGGAAAATAGCACTCGTGCACTCTGGTGAAGTAACAAGTGAAGTCTTGCCACGAGAAACCCATGACGTTGCCGTAAATGCTGCGGCAACTCCAGATTTAATCGTTAGATTCAAAAAATAGTTAGCGAACAGGTAAGTTACGAGCCATCACAATTCTTTGAACCTGGTTTGTACCTTCGTAAATCTGTGTAAGTTTTGCATCGCGCATCATTCTCTCAACTGGATAATCTGAAACATATCCGTACCCACCCAAAATCTGCACTGCATCTTGTGTAACTTTCATCGCCACATCGCTAGCAAAACATTTGCTAGAAGCAGAGAAGAACTTGAGATCCTTTTCGCCGTTTTCGCTCTTTACTGCTGCGGCGTACGTTAGTTGGCGAGCGGCTTCAATATTCATTGCCATATCTGCCAACATGAATTGAACGCCTTGGAAATCAAAAATTGGTTTATTGAATTGTTTGCGTTCGTGTGAATATGCAGTTGCAATATCGAGTGCGCCTTGAGCAAGTCCAAGTGCTTGGGCTGCAATTGTGATGCGAGTGTGATCCAAAGTATCCATCGCTAATGAAAAACCTGTACCAACTTCACCGATTCGACGGTCATCGGAGATTTCGACGTTATCGAAATAAACTTCACGAGTTGGAGATCCGCGGAATCCCATTTTTTTCTCAGGCGCACCAAATGAAACGCCAGCATCTGTTTTCTCAACAACAAAGGCAGTTATTCCTTTGGAGCCTAGAGAGGGATCTGTTTGCGCAATAACAGTATAGAAATCAGAAATCTCTGCATTAGAAATCCATTTTTTACTTCCGTTGATGATCCACTTATCTCCACTTTTTGTAGCTTTAGTGCGAAGTGACGCCGCATCAGATCCTGCTTCTGATTCGGAGAGACAATATGAAAAACCTTTTCCTTGCGCCAAAGGAGTTAGCCATCGTTTTTTCTGTTCTGTAGTTCCACCCAGAATTAAGGGCATTGAACCTAATTTATTTACAGCCGGAATCAGAGAGGAAGATCCGCAGACTCGAGCAACTTCTTCAATAATTAGAACTACAGCGAGAGCATCTGCTCCATCGCCACCGAACTCTGTTGGAACATGTGCTGCAGAGAGTCCTGCTTTAGCAAGGGCTTGTCCGGCCTCTATTGGGTAGCGGTGATCTTCATCGACAGATTTTGCATGAGGTGCAATTTCTTTTTGTGCAAGTGCACGAACACTCTGGCGCAGCTCTTCGTATTCACTTGGTAATGAATAAAGTGAATCCATCACTGATTCGCCTCTCTATCCTTCTTACTTAAATTACTGAGATATAGGTTGTACTGCGCAAGTTCATCTGGTTGGCCAAGAGCAGCCATTCGAGCTGTATTGCGGTCAATTCTTTTTGTTTCGCGCGAATCATCGCGCATCCACTGGATGAATGTAGCAACGAGGGCAATCAGAATTGGAATTTCCCCCATCGCCCAACCAATGGCGCCGCCTGCTTGTTGATCTGCAAGTAAATCCGAGGACCATGGACGTTGCAGGGATTCGAAATATCCGCCATCAATAAGAGTGCTGGTTGACATCAATGCAACAGAGAAGAATGCATGAATACTCATCGCCGCAAATAGAATAACAATTCTGACTATGTGTGGAACTTTTCTTGGGTTTGGATCAACGCCCACAATTACGTAGAAGAACAGAATTCCCGCCAGAATAAAGTGAATTCCCATAAACAAGTGGCCCTGATGACTCTGCATCATTCCACTAAACAAAGAGGTGAAGTAAAGAGCAAAAAGCGATCCGTCAAAAATCGCTAGCGCAGCAACTGGATTAGTAATAATTCGTGCGTACCGTGAGTGCAATCCTTTGATTAATAATCCACGCAGTCCAAGTTCTTGTCCGTCACGCGATTGTGGAAGTGTGCGAAGTGCAAGCGTAATTGGTGCTCCAAGAACAATTCCGATGGGCGCAATCATCCCAAGAACCATATGGGAAACCATGTGCCATGAAAAAGCAAAGTGTGCATAAACACCGAGTCCGCCGCTTGTTGCGAAATCTATTGCCGAAATTCCAAGTGCAAATGAAATTGTGCGACCAACTGGCCATTTGTCTCCCCGACGAGTAAGCACTACAACGCCTTTTATATACAGAGCAACTGCCAAAACAAGTAAGCCAATCATGAAGACATCTGGATCATAAGCAAAAAGAATCCGTGTAAATGTTGGTGCGTCGGGCATCTCTATACCTGTAATTGCTAGTGCTGCATTAAATGGTTCTTGTGATCCACGTACTGGGGGCTGGTTAGATGAAAGCCACGAACCTAATGCTGTTACAAAAATCATGATTGCAGCTTCTACTGAGATTAATCGAGTCATTGCTCGCCAATTAACTGATGGTTTTGCAGCTAGATAACTTCTGTGTTTGTACCCAAAGAAAAGTAGTACTGCCGTAATTACAACTTTAAGAATCACGACATAGGCATAACTAGTTGACCACGCTGCTGCAAAATTAAGTCGCACAGACGCATTTATAACGCCGCTTATAACCACCGCTATAGCTGACCATAAGGCGAGATGGCTAAAGCGCGGTAGCGAAACTTTTCGGTCTTCCTCGTTAAGTAATGCAATCGCGATTACTCCACCCACCCAGAATGAAAGTCCTAATACGTGAATTAGAAGTGATCCGATTGCTAACGCGTGAGAACCACTGGATGCTGAATGGCTCTGAAATACCGGTGCAGAAATAGCAAGCAAGGAAATAAGAAGTAATACGGCTGTGTATCCGGATGAAGTTAATGCACGGGAAGTAATCGCAACAAAGAGTGCAATGAGTGCTTGGAACAAAAGGTACTGGCCCAGTGAAATTTGAAAGACAAACGATTGCAAGACAGTTAGATCTAGGACTGATGTCACAGATTGACCCAGGATGTTTGCCAAAGTAAACAATATATTCAAGACACTGCTAACAAACCAGGCAAGAGCGGAGTAAGAAATTATGGATTTAATTTTAGATCCACTAGTTGAGAGCTTTCCTTCTTTATCTAAAATCAAAAAGGCTAGGGTTAACAAAGCTCCAATAGTTATAAAACTTGAAAGAACGGAAAGGAATTTACTGGCTGTTACCAGCGCTGAGATCATCTCTCTCTAAATATCTTTCTCGCATAAAGAGATAACAAAATAAGAACGAAGAATGCAACTACCAGTAAACCAATGACAAATGCGTTTGTACCCCAGTTACTGACTTCAGCCTTCGGAGTAGTGCTTTCTACTGGAATTGGTTGTGGTGTTGAAATTTCACTTGGAGCTGCAAAGGTAAATCTAAAAGAACCTTCGAGCGGAACATCATTTTCAGCAAATAGCGAATAAGAAACTGTGTAAACGCCACCAACCTTTAGCGTTTTCAAACCAATAACTGCACTAGCTCCATCAATTGCAAGTACGCCATCATCAACACGCTTGCCTTGAGGATCTGTAACTTCCATTGAGTTAGCGGCATCAATGAGAGGAAGTTGTCCTGTGACACTAACCGCACTTGGTGCAACTGTTACGGTCGCGCCACTTATTGGATTGGTGGAGATAAGTGAGTTTGCATTTGCGGTAGGAGCAGCAACAAAGAGTGCGAAAACAGCAATGCTGAGTACTCGCATGAATTTCATTTTTACCCCTCTCCGCGCCGCTTTAATTCGCATCTATCTTCCCACTTCTTTAGACTTGGTATCTACCCCAGAATGGTCTCGAAAACGAAGGGAAGAGTCGGATGCCTACGTATCAATATGCATGCGCTGACTGTGGCCATGAATTTGAGGCTTTTCAAACTTTCTCTGAAGCATCACTGACGGCATGCCCTGAGTGCAAGGGTGAAGTACGAAAAATTTATTCGGCTGTAGGAGTTGTCTTTAAAGGTTCTGGTTTTTATAAAACAGACTCTGCAAAATTAAATACAACTAAAACACAACCAGCAGCGACTCCGGCACCAACACCAAAGGCTGATTAGTTAATTTTCGTGGTGGGGTGGCTTATCCGCTTTAATTTCAGCATCACGCTTCGCATCTTCAAGCACTTGTTCGTGATCAATTTCATCGGATGTGACATTAGGCAAAATTTCGCTCATGTGTAACCTCCGATTAGAATTGATTTTCTAATTGTAGCCAAAACTCGGGAGCATCATGTTTGCAGGGCTTGGAAGATTCATAGTTCGTCGCAAGAAGTCAGTATTGATTGTTTTTATCATCGGAATTCTTGCGGCCGGCGGTGTTGGATCCCTTGCGTTCTCAAAACTTGATAGCGGTGGATATTCCGACCTTGGAAGTGAATCTGCTAAAGCGTATGAGTACGTAACGGAGAAGTTTAAAGTCCAAGAACCTGCTGCAATTTTGGTGATTGATACAGGTAGTAGAAGTGTTAATGATCCTGCCGTTGTTGAAGAAGCTGCCGCTCTTGAAGCAAAGGTTAAATCTGTTTCAGATGTCAATCGCACGCTTTCTTATTGGAGTACAGGTGGTGCACCTGCCATGAAAGCAGCAGATGACAAAGCGGCGTTCTTATTCATCTATTCAAATCCAGATGCAAATGATTGGGCTTCGCTTGAAAAAATTGGCAAGGTAATTCAAGAAAAATTTGACGGTAAACAAGGCAACTTCACTGTTTATGCATCCGGTGGTGGCGTAATAACCCATGCAATTAACAGCAAAATTAAGGAAGACTTATTCCTGGCTGAAGCTATTGCCATTCCATTAACTTTTATTCTTTTAATTTTCGTATTCGGCGCCATGGTTGCTTCTGCAATGCCTTTGGTGGTTGGTGTGAGTGCAATTCTCGGTTCATTCTTCATAATTTTTCTATTCACTCTTTTCACCGATGTATCTGTCTTTGCTCTCAATCTCATTACAGGTTTGGGATTGGGGCTTGGAATTGATTACGCGCTTCTTATTGTTAATCGTTTCCGCGAAGAGTTGCATGCGGGCAAGAGTGTTGACGAATCAGTAATCAATACTGTGGCCACGGCAGGTAAAACGGTTTTTTACTCAGGTTTAACAGTCTTTGTAACTCTCGCTTCGTTATTACTCTTCCCGCTGAACTTCCTTAAATCATTTGGATATGCAGGAATTGCAGTGATCTCTCTGGCGGTACTTGGTGCACTTATTCCATTGCCTGCACTACTTGCAATTTTAGGTAATAAAATTGATAAAGGTGTTATTCGCAAAGCTGGCATCGTTCCTTCAGAAGATGGTCGTTGGGCTCATACGGCGCGCAATGTAATGAAGCGACCTGTACCTGTTGTTATTGGTTCGTTACTAATTCTCGGCGTACTTGCTGCGCCAATTACAAATATCGCATTTGCTCAAGTTGATGCTCGCGTACTTCCAAAATCAGATCCAGCAGCGGTCGCCTCTGTAGTGATTGAAGAACGCTTCACGGGACTTGAAGGCAGTCCAATCGAAGTTGTTATTCCAAATGGCAAAGGAAAAGAGATTGAAATCAATAACTTCTTAGCCAGAGTCCAAGGAGTTTATGGAATCGCACGAGTCGGTCAGATTGAATACTTTGGAAACGATGTTCGCGTACAAGTAATCTCGAGTGAACAATCTCGCACATTGGATGCGCAGAGAATTATTCACGATATTCGTGACTTGCCTGTTCCTGAAGGAACACTTATTGGTGGAGCAGCAGCTGACTTCACCGATTCGCAAGATGGAATTGCACGTGCACTTCCCTGGGCCTTGGGTTGGATTGCACTAACTGTATTTATTCTGATCTTTGTCTTTACCGGTTCAATCATTCTGCCAATTAAGGCTGTCTTACTAAACGCTCTCTCGCTAATAGCAACCCTGGGCGCTGTTACATGGATCTTTATTGATGGAAACTTGAAGTGGTTAGTTGGCGACTTCGCTGTAACAGGAACAGTTGATACGGGTTCAATTATTTTGATTGCTGTCGTTGTCTTTGGTTTATCTATGGACTACGAGCTCTTCTTACTCTCACGCATTCGCGAAGAGCATCTCGATGGAAAATCAAATATCGAATCAGTTGCTAAAGGTTTGCAGCGCTCTGCACGAATCATTACTGCGGCAGCACTATTGCTTGCAGTTGTCTTTGCGGCATTCATGACCAGCGGTGTAACCTCAATCAAGATGCTTGGATTTGGAGTGGCCTTCGCAGTTCTACTCGATGCGACCCTTGTACGAGCTCTCTTAGTTCCTGCCCTGATGCGCTTATTTGGCGAACGTAACTGGTGGGCCCCAAAATCTTTGCAGCGCTTTACTTTGAAGCACTGAACTCAAGGCCACTCGTGTTCAGCCGTACGGATCCTTCCGCTCGGGAATAAATAAGGTGCCTTTACTGTTGGTGTGGACGGACCTGCCAAATGGGGGTCCACCGAAGGCCATGGACTGGAAAGTTGGTGCATAGCTTCTCTGGGCTATTGCCTGTAGGTATCTCGCTAACAAAAGGAGACATCTAATGTCATACACACTTGTAAGAAATAATAAAGAAAGTCAGTTTCCGTCTATTTCAAACCTATTTCCAAATCTAGAATCCTGGTCAGTTGGATTCGATCGCGAATGGCGACTCTTAGAGGATATGCAAAATAGGCTGATGGGTGGAACTTCTTCATATCCTCCTTATAACATTAAGCAAGACTCAGAGGATCGCTATCAAATTGAAATGGCGGTTGCGGGTTTTTCAAAGTCCGACTTGCGAATTGAATTACACAATAATCAATTAACAATCGAGGGCTCTAAACAGTCAATTGATGAATCAGAACAGAGTGCGTATGTTTACCGTGGCATTGCTGGACGTCAATTCCGGCAAACATTTGCACTAGCTGATCATGTAAAAGTTCTTGGATCCGAACTTAAGGATGGAATTCTTACGATTGATCTAGAGCGTGACGTTCCTGAAGAAAAACGACCACGCCAAATTGAAATAAATTAATGAATCTGAATTAACTTTCAGATCACTATGCATGCCAGGCAGAAGAAATTTTGCCTGGCATGCATTTTTTAATATTTTTGGTGTCCCCGGCGGGAGTTGAACCTGCGACCTACCGCTTAGGAGGCGGTTGCTCTATCCACTGAGCTACGGGGACGTGTGTTGGTATTGCGCAATCTTGCCATGTACTTGCAAACTAAAGCCATGGCTAAGGATTTTGATGTTCTCATCATTGGTTCTGGCTTTGGCGGCTCGGTGTCAGCACTCAGGCTCACAGAAAAAGGTTATTCTGTAGCAGTTCTTGAAGCAGGCAAAAGATT
>JAPOHK010000046.1 GCA_029979485.1 Candidatus Planktophila limnetica | reverse complement strand
CTGCTGAAATTGAACACGAAAGAAATGTTCGCTCTCTCATGCAATCAGTTCTTCGCAGATCCTGCAATGAACGCGCACCTAAGGATCTACACGATCAAATTCATCAGCAACTGCTAAATCTTTCAATGAATAGCGCTCCAGATATTGTCCGCGAATTTAGAATGACCGAAATCTCTATTGAAATTAATGAGGATGGCAGCATTGAATCTCGCGAAATACATATTGAACATACTGAGGAATACCGCTTCCCCAACGAAGAGGCTTAATTCCTATGTTGGTTCCAGTTGAAGAATTAGTTGGAGCAGTCGCTTTTTCTACCATGATTGTTCGTCCAGGTGACACTGCCGTTGCAATCGGTGTTGGAGATTTACCGGTTCTTGCTAATTCATTAATCATTAATGCAATGCAGAGCGCGGCGATTGCATCGATAGCCGAGCATTTGGAAACTGGCGAATCGACAGTCGAAACATCAATGACTCTGGAATTTCACGGCGGAATTGCAATCGGCGGAGAGCTACGAACTTCAGCGAATTGCACCGAGGTAAATGGTCGCGAAATAACCTTTATCTGTGAAGCCTATGAAGGTGAAAGACTTGTTGCATCTGCTGTAATAAAAAGAACAGCGGTTGAGCGAGTATCTTTCCTCGCCCGAACCGCTGCTCAGTCAATAAAGTCGAGTACTACTTCTTAGTTGCCCAGAAAATTTCTGCAATTTCGTCAATCTTTGCGATCAACTTATCTGCAACAGCAACATCATTTGTACCCTTTGTGCCAGCTGCGCCAGCAAGTTTTGTTGCATCGTTAAATAGTGTGTGCAACTGAGGATAAGCCTCAAAGTGATTTGGCTTGAAGTAGTCAGTCCACAAAACCCATAGGTGCTCTTTTACTTGGTGTGAACGCTCTTCTTTAATTGCAACTGAGCGAGATTTGAAATCTGCATCGCTGCTAGCTGCATACTTTTCCATGCAAGCCTTAACTGAAAGTGCTTCGATCTTTGCTTGTGCTGGATCGTAAACTCCACAAGGAAGATCGCAGTGTGCAAGTACAACTGTCTTTGGTTGGAACAACTTCATTAGTTTCTCTCCTTCAAGAGCGCTATATCTGTGCCTTAATTCGCGAAATTACGCAATCAACGCCAACAACTTATGTGCAAGACTACTGTTCGTGAGCAAATTTGGCACAGTAAGAGTTTCTGGGCACTCAATGGCCCCTACTTTTAACGATGGGGACTGGTTATTGGTCTGGTACTCCCCACACATGCGCATCCACGTTGGCCAACTAATAGTGCTGCGCCGCCCCCTTGATTCACGGGCTGAAGCAGCTTCACTATTCATTAAACGTATTGCGGGTATCACAGGATCTTTCGTGACTGTCCACGGCGATAACAAAGATGCCAGTACAGATTCACGACAGTGGGGTGATGTTCCTCGCGAAGAAATAGTTGGCCGAGTTATTTGTAGGTATCACAAAGGCAAGGTCACGAAGCTTTAGCGAGTGAAAGCTTCCATTAACAACGCTTTTTGTTCTTCTTCATGCAAGTGATGATTTCCTGTTGCAGGACTTGCTGTTGCGCGGCGAGATACACGACGCAATGTACGTCCACCAAATCCTTCACCACCGAATTGTTCTGCAGTACGTAGTGCAACAAATGGCCATGGACCTTGGTTAGCAGGTTCATCTTGAACCCACAAAAGATTTGCATTTGGATGCTTTGCGGCTTCTTCAGCCATTTCCTTTGCTGGTAGTGGATACAAAAGTTCTAAGCGAATGATCGCAGTTGTATCTTCTTTACGAGCAGCACGTTCTGCTACAAGATCGTGATAAATGCGACCTGAACAGAAAATAACGCGAGTTGCATTTTGCACAGTGTCATCTGGAATTAATTTCTGGAATTGACCGCTTGTGAAATCTTGTAACTTCGATGCTGCAGCGCGAAGTCGCAACATAGATTTAGGTGTAAAGACAACCATTGGACGGCGAATTGGATTCTTTGCGTGCCATCTCAAGAGGTGGAAATAAGATGCAGGAGTAGATGGTTGCGCAACAGTCATGTTTCCCTCTGCGCAAAGCGTCAAGAAGCGTTCAATGCGAGCGGAAGAGTGATCTGGTCCTTGTCCTTCATAACCATGTGGCAATAGGAGAACAATTGATGATCGCTCGCCCCATTTTTGTAAAGCAGAAGAGATAAATTCATCAACAATTGTTTGTGCACCATTTGCGAAATCACCGAATTGCGCTTCCCACATCACGAGGGCTTCATCGCGGACTACGGAATAACCATATTCAAAGCCCATAGCTGCATACTCAGAGAGCAATGAATCGATTACGAAGAATTGGCTTTCGTCGCTGATTAAAGCGCGAAGCGGAGTCCACTCGTTTCCATTTTCTTTATCCACGATTACTGCGTGACGGTTACTAAATGTTCCGCGACGTGAATCTTGACCTGCTAAACGAATTGGTCGACCTTCAAGTAACAAAGATCCAAATGCGAGTGTTTCACCCATTGACCAATCGATTGTTCCATCGTTAAGCATTTCCACTCGCTTTTGAAGTTGTGGCAAGAGTTTTGGATGGACATTAAATCCTTCAGGCACAGCTATTTGCGTTGCTGCAATCTTGCGCGCAGTTGCTTCATCGATACTTGAAACAAGAGTTTCAGGGTTTGCAGCAACTGGTACTTTAAAGTTTGGATCAACTTCTGGTTCGATGTTGTGAACCTCGGCAAATACGGATTCAAGTTGTGCTTGATATTCGCGTGATAGTTCTTCAGCTTGTTCAACTGAAATATCTCCACGACCGATAAGGGCTTCGGTGTAAAGAGTACGAGTAGAACGCTTTGCATCGATTAGCTTGTACATCAATGGTTGCGTAAATGATGGCTCGTCACCTTCATTGTGACCACGGCGGCGATAGCAAACCATGTCAATAACAACATCTTTATTAAATGCTTGACGGTATTCAAATGCTAAACGAGCAACGCGCACACAAGCTTCTGGGTCATCACCATTTACATGGAAAACTGGGGCTTGAATAATTTTTGCCATATCCGTTGAATAACGAGATGTACGAGATGCGTGTGGTGAAGTTGTAAATCCGACTTGGTTGTTAACAACAATATGAACAGTTCCGCCTGTGCGATATCCCGCTAATTGAGAAAGTTGGAATGTTTCTGCAACAACACCTTGTCCAGCAAATGCCGCATCGCCGTGAAGAAGAATTGGAAGAACAGAATAAGCATTTTTAATATTAAGGCGATCTTGCTTTGCACGCACAATGCCCTCTAATACTGGGTTTGCAGCTTCTAGGTGAGATGGGTTTGCTGCCAAATAAATCTTAGTTTTGGCGCCAGATTCTGCAGTAAATACTCCTTCTGTGCCTAAGTGGTACTTCACGTCGCCAGAGCCCTGAACTTCATTCTCTCTGTAATGTCCTTCAAACTCTTGGAAAATTTGTCCGTAGGACTTACCTGCGATGTTTGCAAGAACATTTAAGCGACCGCGGTGCGGCATACCAATACACACTTCATCGAGTCCACGTTCTGCGGCACTTGAAATAACTGCATCAAGAATTGGAATTACTGATTCGCCACCTTCTAGCGAGAAGCGCTTTTGTCCAACGAATTTAGTCTGCAAGAAAGTTTCAAATGCTTCTGCGCTATTGAGTTTACGCAAGATTCTTAGTTGTTCTTCACGCGGAAATGTTTGCACGCCAACTTCTACGCGCTCTTGAATCCATAGACGCTCTTCTGGACTTTGAATATACATATATTCAATTCCAACTGTGCGGCAATATGAGTCACGTAAAATTCCAAGAATCTTGCGAAGCTTCATAAACTTCTGTCCGCCAAAACCACCAGTTGCGAATTCGCGATCTAGATCCCACAGAGTTAAGCCGTGTGTTACAACATCTAAATCTGGGTGTGAGCGTTGGCGATACTCGAGTGGATCAGTATCAGCCATGATGTGACCGCGTGTGCGATATGCATGAATTAATTGCTGAACGCGTGCAGTTTTATTAATTTCTTCATCTTTAGAAAATTCGAAGTCTTGTGCCCAGCGAATTGGTTCGTAAGGAATTCGAAGTGCAGCAAAAATCTCTTCATAGAAGTGTTCGGAACCGAGCAGTAATTCATGAATACGGCGGAGGAAATCTCCTGATTGTGCACCTTGAATTATTCGGTGATCATAAGTACTTGTTAGCGTAACAATTTTACTAATTGCTAAACGTGCCAACGTTTCTTCGCTCGCACCTTGAAATTCAGCAGGATAATCAAGTGCGCCAACGCCAATAATCAACCCTTGTCCCTGCACCAAACGCGGCACAGAGTGCACAGTTCCCAGTGTTCCTGGATTAGTGAGTTAGACAGTTGTGCCTGCAAAATCTTCAACGGTGAGTGTGCCTGCGCGCGCTTTTCCAACTACTGCTTCATATGCGTTCCAAAATTGTGCAAAATCTAAGTTTTCGCAGCCTTTAATTGATGGCACCAATAACTGGCGAGAACCATCTGCTTTAGCTAAGTCAATCGCAATACCAAGGTTGATATGGTCTGGATGACCAATTGCTGGCTTTCCATCGATTTCACCGAAGAATGCGTTCATCTCCGGCATCTGACGAAGTGCTTTAATCATTGCAAAAGCAATTAAGTGTGTGAAGGAAACTTTTCCACCGCGAGCGCGCTTGAGGTGATTGTTAATAACAATTCGATTATCAATCATTAATTTTGCAGGAACGGCGCGAACACTTGTTGCAGTTGGAACTGTTAAAGAACCTTCCATGCTTGCAACGACACGTGCACCAACTCCGCGAATTGGTTCAAGCTTTGCAGCATCTGGTGTGCTTAAAACTGGAACTGGCTTAACAATTGGATCAGCAGGAGTTGGTGATTGCAAAGAACGATCACGAACAAGTTTTTGTGTTGCAGAAGTTTGTGCAGCGGGTGCAGGTGTTGAAGCAACTGGAGTTGCAGGCGTGTCAGGTGCAGGAGTTGCAACCGGTGTTGCTGACGCTGCAACTGGTGCAACTGGTGCAGAAGCAGCTTTTGGTGTTGGTGGAACTCCACCACGTGGTGCTCCTGCAATTGGTGCACTAGTCGACGAAGTACTAGATGAGGTTGAAGTTGCTGGAGAGTTACTTGCGGAAGTATTTGGGTTATACGTTTTAAAGAATTCAATCCAAGAAGGTTCAAGTGAAGTTGGGTCTGACAAGTAGCGCTCGTACATTTCGTCGACGAGCCATTCATTGGCTCCAAAGTCCTGATTCGGATCTTTTGCCGACACTGGCGCTCCCCTGCTTTGCGATGTGCAATAACCACTTACAAGGCAAAGACTATCGGCATGCACGCGGGGATAAAAATAAGGAGAGCACCTGAAGAGGGCGAGATTGACCACATAAATCAGCCGATTTCTGGGCGGGATATGAAGTCAGCGGGCACATCGGCAATCTTTCGGGCACAGTATCGCCATGAATATGTCGAGTGAATCTGCAGCCAAACTGGCATTCGTCACCGGTGGTTCTCGCGGACTCGGATTTGAAGTTGCGCGTGGATTAGCGCGTACTGGAATTAACTCTGTATTGATCGCAAAAGATGCACAGAGATTAGAAAGCGCTGCTAAGCAACTACGCACAGAATTTCCAGGAATTACATTTGAAATAAGTGTGTGCGATTTAGAAGATCAAGTACAGACTCGAAAAACTGCCGAAGATTTATTAGGTAAATACGGCGCACCATTTGCACTTGTGCTGGCTCATGGCGTTATGAGTGAAAAAATGTCAAAGACTCTGCGCACAACGGATGCGGAATGGCGTCGAGTAATGGCGATTAATCTGGATTCTGTTTTCACACTCGTAAATGTTTTAGGTGCGCCAATGGCTGAAGCGCGAGATGGTCGTCGTGTTGTTATTTTCTCTGCTTGTCTTGGACGAATGTCAGGACCAGGAAATGCTGGTGGACTTGCGCCATATCGAATTAGTAAAGCTGGCGTAAATGCATTGGTTCGAAATCTGGCACACGAAACAGGACTCGGTGCACGTGGTTTCTATGTTGATGCAATCTGTCCAAACAATTCCCGAACCGACATGGGTGGAGCTGACGCACCTCGAAGTGCCGAAGAGGGCGCAGAGTGCGCGGTGTGGTTAGCAACTCGTGAATTTAATGCAGGAGATACAACTGGTGTGCTTTGGGAAGATCGTCAGATTGTGCAGTGGTGATTATTTTTTGTGAGGAACAATCGAAACAGCACAGTAAATAGTTAGCGCCGCATAGAGCGTGAGCGGAAGTGCCGCCCACCAAAATCCTGCTTCAAATATGTATTTGGAAACTCCAATTGCAATGAGGTTTCCAAGAACTGCTGGTGCACGTCCATACATTTTCTTCGTCTTGAAAGCATTTGCTGAAAGCAATAATCCGATTCCACCAAAGAGTGTCATGAACAAGATTCCTGAGATTACAAACCACTCAATTGATCCACCAGAGATTAAACCTTTAACGATTAAGAACACCCCAAGGGCCAGAATGAAAACTCCCTCGATCCGAAGGAGGGCTACCACCGTAGACCTGCGGAACTCTGGGTTGGACAATGAAAACGTCATGAGAAAATCTTTACTTGCCCGCCGATGAATAACTCAAACTTTTCCCACGATGGAATTCATGACACATTTACAAATCTTGCCGCGCCTAATTACTTCTATGAAGAACTTAATCGACTCGTTGCACGATATGAACGCTCTCAGGCTGATTTCAGAATTATCAACATTACTTTCGCAGATATCAAGAACGGTCACGAATCTGAAGTACTAGAAATGGCCGCGCTGCTTCGAAACCTGCTTCGTGGTGAAGATTTAGCTGCGCGATTGGGAATGTACGAATTTGGGTTGCTGATTACTGGGTCGCATTATGAGTCTCTTATCCAACGGATTGCAGAAGGCTGGAAAGTTTCTGTAGACAACAAAATCGTTTTAAACTTTAAAATAGGTGAACCTCAAAAAGGATTGAGCACCTTGCGTCTTCTCAACAAAATGGATGAGAGTCAATAAGAGGAAGCCTG
>JAPOHK010000097.1 GCA_029979485.1 Candidatus Planktophila limnetica | reverse complement strand
TCTCGTCTCCGCGTGACTGAATTTCGCATCGTAATTGTTGGCGCTGGTCCTGCGGGATATTTTGCTGCTCAAGCGTTGCAGAGCACTCAGTCCGAAAAACATAAATTCTCCATCGATATGATCGAAAAACTTCCAACACCTTGGGGCCTTGTAAGAAGTGGTGTGGCACCTGACCATCCTAAAATCAAAACAGTCTCAAAAGTATTTGAAAAAATTGCAACATCGGAAGGATTCAGACTTTTCTGTAATGTCGAGCTCGATAAGGACATAACCCTAAAAGAACTACAAGAAATGTATGACGCGGTGGTAATCGCAACAGGTTCTACTCGCGGAAAGAAACTTGGTATTCCAGGTGAAGATCTACCGGGTTCGCTTTCTGCTGCGGATTTTGTTCCTTGGTATAACGCCCATCCCGATTACCTGAATGTGGAAGTGAATTTAAATTGCGAAGAAGCCGTAGTCATCGGTGCTGGAAATGTTGCCATGGACGTTGCCCGCATGTTGGCTCTTGAGCCTCATGAATTGGATTCAACAGATACCGCTCAACACGCTCTCGATACATTGCATCAATCTTCGGTTCAAAAAGTACACATATGTGGTCGCCGCGGACCCGAACATGCTGCTTTTACCTCTCCAGAATTACGTGAACTACCCAAACTAGAACATACCGATGTCTATATTGATCAACATCAGATCATGGCGGCCCAACAGCGTGCCCAAGCAACGGGTGAAATAGCAAAAGATGTTAAATCTAATCTTGATGCGATGCTGGCGATTGCGGAAAGTGAAAGCAAGAACCATGTTCGTGCCATGTATTTTCACTTCCTCTCAACACCTCTAGAAATCCGTGGCAATGGAAAAGTAGAAGAAGTTGTTTTTGGCATTAATGAAGTTAAAGATGGCAAAGTAGTCCCAACAGGAGAGCAATTCACAATCAAGTGCGGCCTTGTTATTTCAGCTATCGGATATGAATCAGTTGAAATCGGGGGTCTTTCCTATGAAAACGGGCGCGTGAAAAATACTGATGGACGTGTCGCGGGCACCAATACTTATGTCGTGGGTTGGGCAAAGCGTGGTCCTTCTGGAGTTATTGGAACCAATAAGAGTGATTCAACTGAGGTGATGAAGCTTCTTGTAGAAGATCTCGATTCACCAAAAGTTAGCCAGCGAATTGAGCAACTTTTATCCGAGCGCGGTGTTATTCATGTGTCTCAAGAACATTGGGAGAGAATTAATTCTGCCGAAATCAGTGCAGGTGAGTCGCTTGGTAAACCTAGAGTCAAATTCGTGAAACGAGAAGATATGCTAGGACTTAAGTAAAGCTCTAGCGTTTTTGAATAGCGGAGGACACTTCCAGCCGGGAGCGATATTTCCCTCAAAATGCCACCATTCATTCTTAAAAACTCTACAAAGTCCAAATTTGTAACCATTAATTTCTAGCCAATATGCAGAGTCTGGCTCATTGGGATAGTTAACATCGATAGCCAATCCCAGTGGATGATGAGAGAGTTCTGGCGGAGCAACCCATTTACTTGCCTCTTGATAGCTCCCGTGCTTTTTTACAGCTTGATCAAATAGGTACTGTTGGCGAGCAAAGGTTCTATATCCGGAAACAATCTTGAGATTTATTCCTTCACTTTTAGCAGCAGCTTGTGCCGCTTTAAATCTAACCTCCAAGATCGGATTCAATTTCTTTTCGGCAGTAAGCGAATAGGCAATGGGTCCTTCGCCTAACGAGAGTTCGTT
Source organism: Candidatus Planktophila limnetica (assembly GCA_029979485.1). Classification (GTDB taxonomy): domain Bacteria; phylum Actinomycetota; class Actinomycetes; order Nanopelagicales; family Nanopelagicaceae; genus Planktophila; species Planktophila limnetica_A. Next base: position 2,403 of record JAPOHK010000097.1, on the reverse strand, counting down.
TTGCTGGCAACCTTTCATTACATTTGAAGGACGTAGAGCAAATGATTGTGAATCTGCACAGAGAACTGGAATATCAACGGCATTAGCTGGGTAAATATGTGATTGGAAGACAAGGAAATATGACGCCATTAGTAGCGCCAATCGCTTCATATTTCGCAGGGTAGCAGGGAAAGGAGGGTCAATTTATTGGTGATAATATTCGCAGGCTGTTTGCGCCCGTAGCTCAACGGATAGAGCATCTGACTACGGATCAGAAGGTTTGGGGTTCGAATCCCTACGGGCGCGCTTCACTTCCAAACTATTCAACCTTCAATGAGACCGATGCGCCTTCAACGCCCCACTGATTGTTGTTTAGGGAAAGTACGTATTCCATGGAGTATGTACTTTCCTGATTGTCGGTCAATTTAACCTGGAAAGTGAAGAGTTCAGCGCTTTTCTCGCACGATAAGACTTGGTACTCCTTAAGGTCAAGCAACATGGAGTATTGAGAGACGATTACCGCGGCAAAATCTTGAATGGTGTTTGCAGCACGGAACTCGTCTGAGGCAAATGAATATGCCTTTTCGGGATCTGTATCTCCGAAAGCCTTAAGTTGTCCCTTGATCCAATCAGAACCACCAGTGAACTCATCAGTTGAACAAGTCGGTGTGGGCTGAATTAGATTCTGCACATTTGAGGGCGTGGGTTCGGATTCTTCCGAAGCAGATGAACAACCAGTGAGAACTACAGAGAAAAGAATCAATGAAGCTAAGACTCGATGGCGAGGCATTAAGCAAGTATGGCGAGATAGCGCAACGAATCCAATAGCCCTAATCAGCCTAAGCGATAATTACGCCACGCACCTGTTGACCATAGCGCCCACATAACCAAAAGTGGCTGAAACAGTAGCCGGATAGCGCGTTCTCGATCTGAATCTAAACCGAAGGCGTCTATGCCGTTGATGTATTGAGATATGTTTCCAGGAAAGATTGCTATGAAGAATAGTGCTGTAGCCCAACCAACATGGGTGCGAAATTTCCACAACACAACTAAAGAAAGACCGAGAAGAATCTCAACTATCCCAGAAGCAACAACCACAAAGTCTGCATCAAGTGGAACCCATGATGGAACTTGGGCTTGAAACTCTGTTCTATTTGATCCAAGATGAGAAATTCCCGCAAGGGTTAGAAAAACACCAAGAAATATCTGCGCAAATTTTCGCATTCAAGCTAACCAAGTATTGGACGAAGTTCGACTCTACGGTTACAAGCCATGGAACCTTCTGAAGCGAGTTGGAGTGCGAGATCTTCAGTGGAGACATCAATTATCCAAATTCCGCTGATGTATTCATCAGATTGATGGAGCGGACCCTGATTAACCTCAAAAGCGCCTCCGCGATTATCTATAACCTTTGATTTGTCCGGTCCATCAATTCCAATTGCAAGAATTCGTTCTCCAGCCAGAACCAACTTTTCATTGAACGCATCAATAGCGGCAATTTCCTCTCGAGTGTGAGGTGGTCGATTCTTGGTTTCAATCACTGATATCAGGTAGCGCATGTGAGTGAGAATACAAGATTGCCTTCGTTCCCATCGAGTACCCAATAAAAGAGGCGCAAGGTACCCTTGAGCAATGGAGCTTAAGAATCGAACTTCTGCATGGGTACTTCTGGTTGCAGCAGTAACAGGGTTTGTAGCTTCCTTTGTGCTCACGATTGATAAATTCAAGGTTCTAAAAGACCAGGGGTATACGCCTTCGTGCAATATTAATGCCACACTTAATTGCAAGAGCGTGATGCTCTCCAAGCAAGCAGAAGTATTTGGGTTTCCTAACTCGATTATTGGCGTTGCAACATTTGCGATGATGCTCGTGGTAGCGGTCGCGTTATTCCTTGGAATACGTTTCCCAAAAATATTTTGGCAACTTCTTTTAGCGGGAACTGTTCTCGCAGCTCTCTTCTGTCACTGGCTAGCGTTCCAAACCACTTTTGTAATTGGAGCGCTCTGCCCATATTGCATGGTGGCATGGTTTGCGACGCTACTTGTGCTCTCTGTTGGACTACGCGAACTGCTTCAGTTGAAGAAGGAATCACTGACCGATGAATCTTCACAATTCGCAGTCGAAACGATTCAGAAGTGGATGGTGCCTTTCCATCTTCTGTGGGCGGCGCTACTCATCGGTGCAGCCTTTATAGGTGTATAAGAGCTAAAACCTTAATGACAGGTGAAACAAAAAAAGTATTAATAAGTGGCTTCGAACCTTTTGGCGGTTCTCGCCTCAATCCTTCACAACTTCTAGTAGAGGCGCTTTCACAATCCTCAATAGATGGCGTGGAATTAGCAGCAATAGTGTTACCTGTTGAATTTGAACGCGCCACAGAATTATTGTTAGGAAAAATTAGAGATTTTCAACCGGATGTTGTGA
>JAPOHK010000073.1 GCA_029979485.1 Candidatus Planktophila limnetica | reverse complement strand
TTGAAACCATAATTACTTTTGTGGTGGTTCCCACTGTTCTATTTTTGCTTATCTCAGTGATTGCTTATGCAGCAACAACCCAACGCAAAAAGAGTTCAAAGTCAGTCATTACTCATATTGAGTAAGTGACGTATTTAAGCATCCTTTTTCTGTGCACGAAGTGATCGAGCGAGTGCGTCACGACCTTCTGTGATAACTCGACGAAGTGCATTAGGTGCATCCTTACCAGTCACATCGAGCCAATTTTGTGCCTTCGCCAAAGTCTCGTCGCTAACAATAAATCCAGGAAAGAGCATCGTCGCTGTTGTTTCAGCGATTTCATAACCCTTGGTGTTCCAGAGATCAATCAGAATCGCAAAATAGCGATCTATAAATGGAGTCAGCAATTCTGAATGCAGAGCAACGTTAAATCCACGGCATGTGTATGCGTGAATTGTGTTGCTGAGATTCTCAGTTGTAACAGATGTAAATGCTTTTTCTTTAGCTTGCGCGGTTGGGATTGCAGCGTGAGCAAGTGCTCCGTATTGCTTTCCGTGTGCCGTGTTGTCTTTAGCTAACTCTGCATCAATATCTGATGCACCTAATAGCCCGCGCTTAACGGCACAGATAACTAAGTGCCAGCGGAGTTCAGCATCAATTGTCAGTCCATTTATTGATCCATTGAGGATTTCAATAATTTCTTTACTCTGCTCTGGGGTTGCTGCTGATTCTGCAAAACCACGTGCAAATGCAAGTTGATGATCGCTTCCGGCAGCAGATGCTTTGAGGAATTTATTGAGTGCATCAGAAACTTTTGCACGTAGAGCGGGACGATGAGAAGGGGCTGCATATTGCCAGATAGCGGTTTCAATATTCGTATTAGTTGCAGAAACGATTGAAATATCTGACTCTGTACCAAGCGCATTCAAAGCGATAGTAATGTAATCAGATGCGCTGAGTTCGCCATCTCGAACTGAATCCCATAGTGATGCCCAAATAAGTGCGCGAGCCAGAGGTTCGTTAAGTCCGCCAAGATGAGATTTAAGTGTTGCGATTGAACGCTCATCAAAGCGCAGTTTTGCATACGTTAGATCGCCGTCATTGATTAAAACCAAGTCTGCTTCTTTTTCGCCTTGAAGCTCCGTTACGTCAGTGAGAGCACCAGCGACATCTAATGCAACGCTCTTTCGCTTTACGAGTGAATCTCCAGCGATATCAAAGAGAGCTACGCGCAAACGATGTGGACGCAACTCTTTTGAGCCAACAGGCATTGTCGGTGCTTCTTGCTTAATTGCAAGTTTTTTGTAGACACCAGATTCGATTTCGATTTCTGGGCGCAGAGTATTTACACCTGCAGTTTGCAACCATGTTGCAGCCCACGGTTTTAGATCGCGCCCACTTGTTGCTTCTAGTTCGACCATGAGGTCATTCAGAGTTGTATTTTTAAATGCGTGCTTAGTGAAGTAAATACGAAGACCCTTAATGAAGTTTTCCCGACCAACATGCTCGACTAATTGCTGAAGAACAGAGGCTCCCTTTGCATAAGAAATTCCATCAAAGTTTGTCTTCACATCTTCGAGATCCTTCATCTCTGTTGCAATTGGATGAGTTGTCGATAGTTGATCCTGGCGATAGGCCCAGTTCTTGCGTAGCGCATTAAATTCTGTCCACGCAGTTTTGTATTGAGTAGCTTCACTTGTTGCCATGTATGAAGCCCATTCAGCGAAGGACTCGTTGAGCCACAAGTCTTCCCACCATTTCATGGTGACAAGATCGCCAAACCACATGTGTGCCATTTCGTGAAGGATTGTGCTGGCGCGACCTAAGTGTTTGCTTTCAGTGACCTTGCTTCTGAAAATCAAAACATCTTCGTGAAACGTTACACAACCAACATTTTCCATTGCGCCCCAGTTGTATTCGGCAACCGCGAGCTGATCGTATTTACCAAATGGATAAGCCAAACCGAATGTTTTTTCGAAGTAAGCAAAACCTTGCTTGGTGACTTTAAAGATATTGTCGGCATCGACGTGATGGAAGAATGATTTGCGGGCATAGATTCCGAGGGGAATCGTCTTCTCGCCAACGTACTCGTCGTGTACGTGTTGATAGGGACCAGCCACGATTGCTGTTACGTAGGTTGAAATAATTTGAGACTCTTTAAATTGCACTTTCTTTGAATCTGATCCAACATCAGTAACGGAATCAATTTCGTAATTTGAGATCACTTCCCAGTGCTTTGGGGTTATTGCACTAATTGTAAAAGTCGCCTTTTGATCTGGTTGATCAAAGCATGCATACATTTGACGAGCATCGCCTGTTTCAAATTGCGTGTAGAGGTAAACTTCGTTATCGGCAGGATCTACGAATCGGTGCAAGCCTTCGCCAGTGTTTGAGTAATTAGCTTCAATTTCCAAAATGAGTTCGTTTTCAGCAGCGAGTGCTGGCAGATGAATTGTTTGCCCGTCGTAATCCTTAACTTCAAAGGCAACACCATTGAGCGAAGCTGCGATAACGCGCTTTCCAACGGCATCGATGAATGTGCTCTGTCCTGGCTTCAATCCGGAGAATTTCACAGTTGTCTTAGCAATAAAGGTTTGCGCACTTGTTGTTAGATCAAGATCAATTCGATAACTGTGGGTTTTAACCAGAGTAGAGCGTGTAGCGGCTTCGTCGCGGGTCAGATTTACTCCTGGCACAAGAACTCCTCAGAATGTTTAACGCGTGTGATTTCAGGTTGATATCTAATCATGTAAGAGTTGCCCTGTGGAACAACAGGAATCGCGCAATTCTGGGATTAAGAGCTTTCGCTTGCGTGGCAAGCGGATGACTCGAGCGCAAAATGCTGCCCTTATTCGCTCCTGGGACCGATTTGGAATTGAATTCGGTACCACGATTGATATCGATAAGTTCTTTCCTGCAGCAAAAGAAGTAATTGTTGAAATTGGATTTGGAATGGGCGATGCCACCGCAGAAATTGCAAAAGCTCATCCAGAAAATGGATACATCGCCATTGAAGTTCATCCACCCGGAATTGGAAAGCTCCTCTCACTGATTGAAGAGCACGACTTAACTAATGTTTACATAATCGAAGGCGATGCCATCGAAATTCTGCAGACCATGTTTGCCAATCACAGCATCAATGGATTCCACCTTTTCTTCCCAGATCCATGGCCAAAGTTAAAACATAACAAACGCAGAATTGTTAACGCCGAATTCCTGACACTTATTCACCAAAAACTAAAATCAGGTGGATATATAAATATCGCAACAGATTGGGTTCCCTACGCTGAATGGATCAGAGATGTTTTCTCCGCTTCCATTGAATTTACCGGGGGAGAAGTTGATCGTCCCGATTGGCGGCCATACACAAAGTTTGAAGGCAAAGGTTTAGCTAAAGATCATCGAGTCAGCGATTTTCACTACGTTGCTAAAGGCTAGATAGAACCATTAGTTTCAAAGTTAGAAACTTGTCCAATACGACGGATGTGTCGTTCATCGTTACTAAATGGTGTCGCTAGAAAAACATCAATAAGTTCTTTACAGACTTCGATGGGATGCATACGTCCACCAATTGCTATGACGTTGGCGTCATTATGTTCGCGAGCCAATTTTGCCGTCTCAACGCTCCAAACAAGTGCTGCGCGGATTCCCTTAACTTTATTGGCTGCCATTTGCTCGCCATTTCCTGATCCACCCAAAACGATTCCAAAGGAACCTTTTTCATTTGCAACACCTTGCGCTGCTGGAATACAAAATACCGGGTAATCATCGAGTGCGTCGTATACATGTGGCCCATGATCAACAACGTCGTGACCAGAACTCTTTAAGTGATCAACGAGTGCGTTCTTTAATTCAAGCCCAGCATGATCACTACCGATATGTACGCGCATGGCGAAATACTCTCACGCTGACCGCAACAAAACGAAAGACCCGCCACTAATTTCTTAGTAGCGGGTCTTTCTACCCGTAAGGAGGAGGTACGAATATTTAGTTAGTTGGCGTTCCTAGCGGAGCTGGCGCTCCTGTAGTTCCACCGTGACCACGCTTGCCCTTTACTTCGTTAACTTCTTCTGTCACGTGAGCAAGCAGATTAGCTTTCAAAGTAGTTGCTTGAGCGGCAGTGATTTTTCCAGCAGTAACTTTCGCATCGATTCTCTTTGAATGTTCAGCAACGAGAGCTGCAATTAATGCATCTTTCTTATCGCCAGCGATTGCAGCAAGAGTTTCTCCTGCTTTCAAGCGTGACTTAATAGTTGCTGAATCAATCCCTAGCGTTGAAGAAATCAATGCATCCATTGCTGCGCGATCTGGTCCACCGACCTTTGCAGGACGATTTGCTTTTGCGGTTTCTGCAGCACTCAACACTGCTGCCTTAACTGCATCTGCTTGAACCTGAGTAATTGTTCCCTTTGTAACTAAACCAGACAGGATGGCATCTAGTGCAGCAACTGGCCCGCCCAGTCCGCGTGCATTCACACCAGCTTGCGAAACTTTTGTAACAGATTTAGTGACAACAGTTCGCGTAGATTTTGTCGCTGCATTCGCAGCTCCGAATCCACCAGCGGTAAGCGCAACAGTTGTTAGTACAACAGTTGCAATAGTTCTCTTTGACATTGACTGTCCTTTCGTTCCGGAGGAACCTTCATTAATAGCCCCACGCCATTAACTAGTCGTAATAAACCCCCTCATATTCAAAAAGAAAGGCGAGAATCCTGTGGGGTCCATGTGAATATTTCACGCTCCTTGGGAGCCCCGTCACATTCCGCCGTGTAGGGCTAGACCTATTCCTGTGGGTCATAGAAGAGCGCAGACTGAAGACAACCTAAAGGAGCTTCTCCCATGAACAGACCTCGCACTTATTTTCGACTTATTTCAATCTTTTGCGCACTCTCACTTTTCGCTGTTCAGCCAGGTTTTGCAGCTACGAAATCCGTCATCAAATTAAAGTCTGCAGGCAGAACAGCGAATTCAATTCCGAACACAATTCTCAACGGAGTAAGTGCACCAACAAAATCCATTGGAATCAATGGTGATTTCTACATTGATACAAAGAACTTGAACATGTACGGTCCAAAGAAAAACAATGCATGGCCACTTCCTATTTCATTACGTGGCACAGCAGGCACTGCAGGAACAGATGGCAAACCAGGCTCACCAGGTGTTGCAGGATCAGACGGTAAAACCGTTACAAATACATCAACAGTTGCAGGCACAGCAGGAGCAACTGGAAGTACCGGTGCAACAGGATTAACTGGAGCTGCAGGATCAAATGGAACAGCTGGTGAAACCGGTGCAGCGGGTGCATCTGGAAGTGCTGGTCCAGCGGGACCTCCCGGACCAGCAGGAAGTACTGGTGCAACTGGTGCTACGGGTGCAGCAGGGAGTCCGGGAACAAGCGGGGTGACTACAGTCGCACTCGGTGCATTTTCATTTATAAACACTTTAACTGGAACGGCAGGATATTCAGCCCAATCCGCGAATTTTGGATCA
>JAPOHK010000062.1 GCA_029979485.1 Candidatus Planktophila limnetica | reverse complement strand
TCCTGAATACATTAAATCTCAGGCACGTGAACGTTTGCATTTTGTTTTACCCGGTGAACGTCAATACATCGTGACAGATTCAAGTGGTCAATACACAGAAGAAACTAGAACCACTGTTGCAAGCAAAATACCTGACGGCCAACCGTGGTATGCGCGAATGATTGCCTCGATTACGGAAACACAGAATCAGTGAAAAACGTACAACCTGGAGATCTTGACTGCATCGAATTTCAATTAGGTCGCACACCTAGAGATGTTCACGCAATTGGTTTCAGGTGTGCCTGTTCTAAACCCGCAGTTGTTCAAACGCCTCCACGATTAAGTGATGGAACTCCTTTTCCTACCTTTTACTATGCAACATGTCCGCGATTAACTGGTGCGATTTCGACTCTTGAATCATCGGGACTGATGGCCGAGATGAATGAACGATTGGTTAATGATCCAGAGTTAGCGGCGGCATATAGAAAAGCACACCAGGCTTACTTAGCCGATCGCGACGAACTTGGTTTAGTTGTAGAAGAAGTTGATGGAATTTCCGCAGGTGGCATGCCAGATCGGGTGAAATGTCTGCACTCTTTAGTTGCGCATTCACTCTGCGCAGGTCCTGGTGTAAATCCGTTAGGCGACGAAGCTTTAAGTAAATTGCCAGAGTGGTGGAAAGAGAATGCATGCATAACGGAGATGAATGCATGAGAGTTGCTGCTATTGATTGCGGGACAAATTCAATTAGATTACTAATTGCAGATGTAGACGGGACAAATTTTCGCGAAATCTATCGCACAATGGAAATCGTGCGATTAGGGCAAGGCGTGGATCAGAATAAAGCATTTCATCCGGATGCAATCGCACGAACTTTGGCGGCCGTAGATTTGTTTGCACAAGAAATTTCAAAGCGTGGCGTAGAAAAGATCCGTTTCTGTGCAACTAGTGCAACTCGTGATGCCACAAATCGTGAACTCTTCATTGATGGAGTTAAAGAACGTCTAGGTATCGAACCTGAGGTTATTTCTGGAGAAGAAGAAGCAAGGCTCTCTTTCATTGGCGCAACAAAAGAATTTGCTGCCAGTGATGCCCCATTCTTAGTTGTAGATATCGGAGGAGGCTCCACAGAGTTTGTTTATGGTCACTCTGATGTTGAATTTGCTAAGAGTGTAAACATCGGATGCGTGCGCATGACTGAGCGCAATATTCACTCAGATCCTCCAAAAGCTCAAGAGATTGAAAATGCCCGCATAGATATTCAAGAAGCAATTGCCGTAGCCGCCACGGTTGTTCCAATCACACAAGCTAAAACTCTTATTGCAGTTGCAGGTACCGCAACGTCTGTGGCAGCAAGTGCGTTAGAACTTGAACATTACGATCGCCATTTAATTCATTTAACTCGTGTGAGCGCCGAACAAACACATCATGTTGCGGTGACCTTTGCCGCAATGAATGCGGAACAACGTTCGCACGTCGGCTTCTTACATCCAGGTCGCGCCGATGTTTTCGCTGCTGGTTCCCTTGTCCTTTCAGAAATTATGAAGGCAACAGGTGCGAAAGAGTTTGTTGCATCCGAGGCTGATATTTTGGACGGAATTGCCTGGTCGCTAGCGGCAAAGTCAGGGGAATAAACCCGAAGTGCTTCATGTTTTACAGGTGGTTTCTGCGCTTGGGAAAACGGGTAGATTTGCCCACGTTATAAAACGTGGCCCCTGTAGCCCAATGGCAGAGGCAGAGGACTTAAAATCCTTCCAGTGTGGGTTCGACCCCCACCGGGGGCACGCTTAACTACAAAAGGAGAAATGCACTCGATGCAAAGTTCAAACCCAGTACTCAATCGTTCTTTTAAGAATCCGGGTTATGCAGCAGTTGATCCAAGCAAATTAGAAGATTTATATAACGCGCCTGCGGCATCATCTGCTCGCACCGGTCGCATGACTATGGATGACGTCATAACACGCACAGGGATGTTGCTTGCAGTCCTTGTTGTTGCTGGCGGAGTTTCATGGACCCTTAACTTTGGTGGCGGAATTGTCTTGATCGCATTGTTAGCAGGTTTTGGACTCGCAATGGTCAATACATTTAGCAAAACAATTCGTCCAGGATTAATTGTTACTTACGCAGCAGTTCAAGGCATCGCACTCGGTGCAATCAGCAATGTACTTAACGGTGCGTATCCAGGCATCGCAGGACAAGCCGTTATGGGAACAATTTGTGCTTTCGTTGGAATGCTCGTTGCTTACCGAAGCGGAAGAATTCGTGTAACTCCTAAGTTCACAAAGATGCTCATCGGTGCAGCTATGGGTTATTTATTACTCGGCCTCGTCAGCATTATTGGCTCTTTTGCTGGACTTGGTGGCGGACTTGGACTCTTTGGAATTTCAGGCGTTGGTCCAATGATTGCTATTGCCGGTGTCGCGCTCGCTAGCTTCTTTTTAATTCTAGATTTCGATGCGATCGAAAAGGGAATTGCGGCAGCAGCACCAGAACAAGAATCATGGCGAGCAGCGTTTGGCCTTATGGTAACAATCGTCTGGTTGTACATGGAAATCTTGCGACTTCTATCTATTTTGCGCGGTCGCGACTAAATATAAATTACTTACTAGATTGCCCGAGATGCGAAGATCGCGTCTCGGGCAATTTTGTTGCAACAACAATTACAAATCCAATTAGTACTGCACTCACTGCAAATGTCGCTCTAAAGCCGTAGTGATCAGCAATAAAGCCGAGAACAACAGGGGCAACCATTGCGCCGGCATCACCTGACATTTGGTAGAGGGCAATTACCTGACCGCCCTTACCTTTAAGAACGTCTCCAACAATGGCCGATGGAGTTGTTGAAAGAAAAGCAGAACCAAAGGCTCCAATAAACATTGAAAGTAGAAATATCCACGGATGAAAAGTGAGAACAAGCAAAACTACAGAGATACCGAGAAGTGATAAGCCAGAAATTGCTGAAAACTTACGACCACGTTCATCGGACATACGCCCAGCTCTTAGAAGAAATATTCCTTGAACCACGGCTGAAATTGTGAAACCGATTCCGATAAAACCAGCAGAAGATTTCATATCTTCAACCATAAATAATGGCAAGACAGATCTGCTCATTCCGAAAATAACCCAAGCAGTAGTAAATGAAATAATTAATGCAATTACATAAGGTTTCATCGAAAGCGCATCGCGCATAGAGGTTTTAACAACAGAAGATTTCTCCGTAGGGCGTGCCGCAAGTACAGAGTTCCGTAGCAAGAATCCTCCAGCTGCACTAGCAACTACGAGTAATGCTGCATAGACAAGCAGCGGTGCACGCAATGAAATTGCGGTTAAGAAACCGCCAATTACCGGTCCTGCCATCATCCCAACCAGAAAACTACTGTTATACAGAGATTGAGCACGGGCTCTTTGATCATCATTTACAGCACGCAAAATAATCGATCCAGCTGCCACAGAAAACATGGATGACCCAAGTCCACCCGCAGATCTAAAAATCAATAGCTGTTCGTATGACTGAGCAAGTGCTGCAGCAAATGATGAAAGTGCAACGAATGCAATTCCAAATGTATAAACCAGACGTTCACCAAATTTGTCTACGAGTTTTCCAGCAATCAAACCTGAAGCGAAGCGTGCGAATGCGAATGCCGAGATTATTGACCCAACTTGAGCATTGTTTACACCAAATGATTTCGCAAAGAGTGGAATTGTTGGGGCGATAATTCCAAATCCAACTGCTACGAAAAAAGATGCAAAAACAAGCACACCAACTTCGCGGGGAAACTCCGCAAAAGGATTAGTGAACTTATCTTTGGATCTATTGATCAATCTTTATCCGAGCGCTTCGCCAGCTGCTTCTTCGCGCGCAGCTGCGTAATCTTGATTAGTACGAAGTGGTGCTTCCCGTAACATCAAAGCCAAAATGATCCCTAGCGCTGTTACTGGGGCTGCCGCCAAGAACACAATGTGAAACGAATTGACGAAGGCATCCAGTGCGGTGTTCTGAACGAGCACAGGGAGTTCTTTCAGTACAGATGTGTTGGAAGAGAGTTGCTCGAGTTTTGCTGGATCAAAACCTGAAACTGCTTCAGGATTTGTTGTAGCAAGTTCACTAAATCCAGATTGTAAATAGTGGGTCACGCGATTTGTAAGAATACTTACAAAGAGTGCGGTACCGAATACGCTGCCGAGGGATCTAAAGAATGTATTTGAACTCGTTGCAACGCCCATATCTTTAAAATCAACTGAGTTTTGCAGCGCAATAACAATTGTCTGCATTGAAAGTCCAAGACCTGCACCGACAAGAATTGCAAAGATTGATAGTTGCCAGAATGGTGTTTCACGTGTCAAAGTCACCATAAGCAGGATTCCAACAGTCATAAGTGTTGTACCCATGATTGGGAACTTCTTATATTTACCAGTTTTTGAAATTGCTTTACCGCTAAATATTGAAGTAGAAACAATTCCGAGCATCAGTGGAATTAGCTTTAAACCAGCTTCAGTAGCTGATGCACCCTTTACAACCTGTAGGTATAAAGGCAACATAACAATCGCACCGAACATTCCAGCGCCGATTACAGCACCGAGGATAGATGTAATTGTGAATGTGTGGTTCTTAAAGAGTTGGAGAGGCAAAATTGGTTCTTTTGCTTTTGATTCCCAATAAATAAAGAGAGCAACCAAAATTAGTCCTGCAATCAAATATCCGATTGTTCGTGGATCTAACCAACCATTTTCAGGACCATAAATTGAAACTGTGAGCAGGATTGAAACAGTTGCTGTCACCATCAAAAGAGCGCCGAGGTAGTCAATTGAATGCTCACGTTTAACTTTTGGAATATGAAGTACAGCCGACGTAATTAGTAAAGCTGCGATTCCAAAGGGCAAGTTAATGTAGAAAATCCAGCGCCATCCAGTGATGCCCAAAATTGTTGCGTGATCTGAGAAAAACCCACCAAGTAATGGACCGGCAACGGAGGAAAGTCCCCATACGGCTCCGAAATAACCTTGGTAGCGACCACGTTCACGGGGAGGAACGATGTCTCCAATAATCACGAAAGTTAGTGCCATGAGCCCACCAGCACCCAAACCTTGAATTGCGCGCGTTGCAATCAACTCTGTCATGTTTTGTGAAGCACCGGCTAGGAAAGATCCAACAAGAAAAGTAACAATTGCAAACTGAAAAACAATTCTGCGTCCATAAATATCAGAGATTTTTCCATACAGCGGAGTAGATGCAGTCGATGTTAATAGATAAGCAGTAACCACCCATGTGTAATGATTTAGCCCGTTGAAATCTTCGACAATACTCTTGAGAGCTGTGGAAACGATTGTTTGATCCAAGGCTGCAAGTAGCAAACCTGTCATGAGGCCACCCAAGATGACCATGATTTCTTTGTGTGTATGTTTTTTTACGGGCGCATTACTCATGTTAGAAGCCTCTCAAATTAATTATTTGCATTAAAGGATGTGGCATCGCTGCATGCAATAGCGGTAAGTTTACTCCGTGAAATCGGTAATCGCTGAGAATCTTGTAAAGACCTATAACAAAGGCAAAGTAAAAGCTCTAGATGGATTAAGCCTGGATGTAGAAGAAGGCACCGTTTTAAGCGTGCTTGGTCCAAATGGTGCTGGGAAAACCACGACTGTGAGAATTCTCGCAACCTTGCTCGCACCAGATTCTGGCAGAGCGAGTGTTGGCGGAATCGATGTTATTTCTCATCCTGAAAAAGTTCGCGAAGTAATTGGTTTATCTGGTCAATATGCAGCAGTTGATGAAACTCTTACCGGCTGGGATAACTTAGTGATGTTTGGTCGCCTGTATCACTTAAATAAAAAAGGGGCAATAGAAAGAGCGAATGAATTATTAGAACGTTTTTCACTTAC
>JAPOHK010000036.1 GCA_029979485.1 Candidatus Planktophila limnetica | reverse complement strand
CGCGCACGGTAGACAGATTTTGTGAAATAGGTGTTAGGCCGCCAAGGTCTGCAAATTGAATTCCCAAATATCCAAAGAGAGCTGCAACAATTCCTTGAGAAATAAGTTTTTGCTTGCCAGTTAATCCCAGTGATTGCTTGCGTGAGATTTTCAAATAATCATCTAAGAAGCCGATCAAACCTAAGGCGATGACTAATCCAATAACCAATAGTGCAGAAACGGTTGGCGGACGTCCAGAGAAAAGATGTGCAATCGCATACGCGATCACGGTTGCAACAATGATGACAATTCCGCCCATTGTTGGTGTTCCACGCTTTGTGTGGTGCGAAGTTGGGCCGTCATCTCTGATTACTTGACCAAAACCTAGCTTAGCCAGAACGCGAATTAGTAATGGTGTTCCGAATAATGAAACGAGTAGAGCGATTGCTCCCGCGATAAGAATGACTCTCACTTCTTATCCTCTCCACATAACTCTTTCCAGGAATCTTCAATCCCCTGGCTCAGCGTTTCAAAGTGCTCAGAACGTGAGGCTTTCACAAGAACTACATCACCTGGTGCGAAATGCGACACCAGAGAAAGTGCTTGTGTGATGTCTTGGCAATAGTGAAGCGTAGTAGAGCTCTGCGCTGGAATGCCCTCAGCAAATGCACGTGTTCCGATGCTTACAAGATGATCAATACCAAGCTCGTGTGCGTGCCTTGCAACGCTTGCGTGTAGCGCGTCGCTCTGCGCACCTAATTCATGCATTTGTCCGAGAAAAGCCCATGATGCTCCACCACGTTCTTGGGCAAATAAAGCCAGCGAATCTAATGCAGCATTCATTGACTCAGGGTTTGCGTTGTAGGAGTCATTAATAATTAAGAGATCTTTAACTTCATTTATTTGCATGCGCCATTTGCTTGCTAAATCTGAAGTCGATAAACCGCTGGCAATTACTTCAATCGGAATATCAAGGGCTGTGCATACGGCAGCGGCTGCCAATGCATTGGAAATTTGATGAGCACCAATTAATCGCATTCCAACAGCATCTCGACACGCAGGCGTGACTAAATCGAAATGCGGACGCGCCTCACGCATTTCGATATCTGCTGCCCTCACGTCATCATTTGAATTTTCGCCAAAATAGATGATTCTGCCTGCATGATGAGACTTCATAGCTTTGGTGTGAGGGTCATAGGTTCCCAGAACTGCAATTGCATCTTTACCGAGTGACTGAATTAGCTCGCCTTTTGTTTGAGCAATCTTTTCGACACTTCCAAACTCACCTAAGTGCGCTGTGCCTACGCGCAGAACAACTCCAACGTTTGGTCGAGCCATTTCACACAATGCTGCGATATCGCCTTGATGACGAGCGCCCATTTCTAGGATGCAGTATTTGGTATTGGTGTCACATTCCAGAAGAGTTATAGGTGCGCCAAGTTCGTTGTTAAACGATGCTTTAGTAAAAACACAGTTGGCGCGACTTGAGAGTATCGAGGCAAGGAGATCTTTAGTAGTTGTCTTGCCACTAGAGCCTGTAATCCCAATTACAATTAATTTAGGCAATTGCTTACGTACATATGCCGCAAGTGCACGCACAGCAACAAGTACGTCATCAACCACAATCCCGTTGCCTTCTACTTCTCGAGTTGTCATAAATCCTGCTGCGCCATTTGAGCTGGCATCCTTAGTGAAATCATGACCATCTGATTTTTCACCAATAAGAGCTAAAAAGAGAGAACCTTTTATGGCTAAGCGCGAATCAAATACCGGGGCGGAAGTAATCACTTGAGACGCGTCTCCGTAAGTTTTTCCACCAACAATTTCGGCAATTTGCTTAATAGTTAGCGGAATCATTTTTTTGCCTCAATTGCATGAGCAAGGACAAGACGATCGTCAAAGGGATGAATAACTCCCGCAATTTCCTGACCACGTTCGTGACCCTTGCCCAAGACAATGACAACATCGCCAGGCTGGGCAAGATTCACGGCTAATTTAATTGCTTCGCCACGATCTTGCACAATAGAGCTGGGCTTTGAAATCTTTAATCCATCAGTCATCTGCGCAAGAATTACTTGCGGATCTTCTGAACGTGGATTATCACTTGTAAAGATTGCAATATCGCTGCGTAATGAAAGTTCTTGACCCATTGCGTTGCGTTTAGAAGCATCGCGATCTCCTCCACAACCCAAGACTGCAATAACTCTCTTATCGCTCATTTCGCGAGCCGCAGCCAGTACGCGAGCAACTGCATCTGGGCTATGTGCATAATCAACTAATGCTGTGAAATTTTGACCAAGATTTACGGGTTCAAGACGCCCGGCTGCACCAACTAAATGTGGAATAAGGGTTTGTATATCCATTGGATCAATTCCAGATTCAACACAAATTGCGACGGCCATCAAAAGATTATCGAAATTAAAACCGCCACGAAGTGTTGTGCGACTATCAATTAGCACTCCACCTACACCGCGAATAGAAATATCACTGTGAGCGATTCCTTCTTCAATTCGCGTGTAATGCCACGTCGCATTCTCATTGAAACGTGAGATTGTCTGAACGGGAAGTTCTGTTTTATCTGCAAGTATCTGCCCGTAAGCATCATCAATATTTATAAAAGCTTGATCTGCGTATTCATATGTAAATAACCTAGATTTAGTGGCAAAATAATCTTCCATGCTCGGATGAAAATCCAAGTGATCTTGAGATAAATTTGTAAATCCAACAGCTGCAAAATAACTACCGCGAATTCGATCAAGGGCTATTGCATGACTAGATACTTCCATAACTAAATTTCGGCAGTGCCGCTCCCGCATAGTTGCAACAAGGGCTTGTAATTCTGCAGCTTCAGGGGTTGTCCGGGTGCTCGCAAGTACTTCGTTTCCGATACGCGTTTCAACAGTTCCAATTAATCCAGTCTCTTGCCCAGCGCTTTGAAATATTTGATAGCACAGTGTGCTTACAGTTGTTTTTCCATTTGTTCCTGTGATGCCAATGCTAAATAAATCACGCATAGGTTCGCCGTAGAACCAAGAAGTTAAGATTGCGGCGCTTTTACGTGGCTGCGAAACGATAAGAACTGGAAGACCTTTAATTAGCAAACCTTTAATTACTTGGGCACCTTGGGCATCAGTAAGGATGGCTACTGCCCCAGATTTAATCGCATCTTGCGCAAATGATGCGCCATGTACTTTTGCCCCAGCAAAGGCACAGAAGAGATCGCCTGGTTCTATTTCTGAACTTGAACTTGAAATCCCGGTTACTGCGATTTTTTCTAACTCAGATACTGATAAGTCTGATTTTGCGCTGAGGGTTGATGCAATAGATGCAAGAGATCTCTGACTTTGCGTCAATGGACGAATCATTGTCCTGATGCCTTTGATACGAATTTAGAGTTCTTTTTCAGCGCTTCCTGAGTTAGGGCAACTGGCTTGATTTCAGTATTTGTTGGCGAAATATGTCGTGACTGCAAAACAAATGACATCACTTCTTTAAATACTGGGCCACCCAGTGCACCACCCCAGTGCATTCCTTGCGGGTTCTGAATTGTCACGCTGATGACGTATGCAGGTTTATCTGCTGGAGCAAAACCAATAAAGGATGCTGTGTAACCGCTGTAGCACTTACAGTTATCGTTATAACGTTCAGCTGTTCCAGTTTTACCTGCTACTCGATACCCAGGAATTGCAGCACTTGGCGCAGTTCCACTGGCCGAAACAACACTTTCCATCATTAAGCGAAGTTGCGTTGCTGTTTCTGGACTTAAGACTTTCTCAGAAGTACGTGACTGGGCTGGTGTGAAATTTCCGGATGCATCACTTGTTCCAGCAATTACGGTTGGAGAAACGCGAATGCCATTATTGGCAATCGTTGCAAAAACGCTTGTGGCTTGCATAGCCGTTACTGAATAGCCATGACCAAATGCAATAGTGGGCGCCGAAGTGCCAGACCAACTCTTTACCGGATGAAAAATACCAGCTGATTCACCTGGTAATCCCGAACCTGTTGATTTTCCAATTCCAAACTTGCTTAAGTAACCATGCAAAGTGTCATTGCTCATGGTTTCGCCAATTTGAATAGAACCCGTATTGCTCGATACGGCAAGAATTCCGGTTGCAGTTAATTTTTGTACCGGATGGCGTTCATGATCGTGAAAAGTGGCATCACTTCTTTTTAATGAATACGGAACTGTAAATACAGTAGTCGGTGTAATTTTTTTCTCTTCTAGGGCTGCAGCGAGAGTCATAACTTTTCCAGTTGAGCCTGGTTCGTACACTTCTTGAACAGAAGGATTGCGCATCAAGTTAAGCGAAACATTCTTCGTATTATTTGGATCAAAAGTTGGAGCAGTGGCGTGAGCCAAAATGTGACCCGTCTTTGGATCCATCACAATCACGGTGCCGCTTAATGCGCGTGATTTACGAACCGCATCGGAAATAGCTTTCATAGCAACCCACTGAACATCTCGATCAATGGTTAATCGAACGCTTGTGCCTTTTTGGGCAGAAACGATTTCGGATTGCGATCCTGGAATTTCAGCGCCAGCTGCAGCAGCATATGAATAACGTCCTGGCGTTCCCGCAATCATTGAATTCATGCTTGATTCAAGTCCCGTAGCACCGACTCCATCATTTCTAACAAAACCGATAAGTGATGCCAGCAACGAACCAGAAGGATAATCGCGAATGTACCCGCGCTCTGCAAAGAATCCGATTATTCGTTTATCAATATCACGTGAAGCAAGAGCCGAGTTATGTGTTGCCATTGCATCAACTAATGCTCGCCAAATAGCTGGCTGAGCATTCGGTAAAACCATGCTGTAGCGAAGTTTTCCAGTGATGGCTTGTTGAACCTCTGCTACTGGCATTTGAAGAATTGGTGCTGCAAATGCTGCCACTCGCGCCGGATCTGATATTTGTGTTTGATCAACCACAATATTTATCGCAGAAACGCTTCTGGCAAATGTCACGCCATTAACATCTGTAATGTCTCCACGTTTTGCTGGGATAGAACGCGTATCTTGCATTTCATCTACTGCGCGAATCTTGTAATTCCCAGCTTCTATTACTTGAACTTGGACAAGGCGCCCGGCAAAGAGAACCATGAAAAATAGTGAAAAAATCGTCAGCACGACTATGCGCTTTCTTGATAAATTCAGATTACCCACGTGGCACATCCAAATTCAAAAACGTTGGCGTAAGCGATGGTTTCATGCCCAGTTTTGCAGCCTCGTGAGAAAGAACTGCTGGTGATGAAATTCGTTCGATTTCTCGAGTAATTGCTTCATACTGATCACTGGAAAGCTTTAACTCTGCCTGCAACTTAGAAATCTCGAATGCATCCTGCGCGAGTAAAGTATTGATGAATAGCAAAGCAAGTAAAAATATGAAGCCGATTGATGTAACAAAGAGGGCGAAGAATTTGCGGTTTGCTTGTTTGCCCGCAGAAGCATCGGCCACTATTCGAAGAGCTACGAGAGAAGATTTTTGTGCAACAAATGAAGTTGTTTTGGTGATTGCTGGTGCTATTGCTGTCATCGCCATTTAAGCAGCCACCCTTTCGATTGCACGTAATCGAACTGATGCTGCGCGTGAATTTTCTTGAACTTCTTTTTCACTCGGGCTTTGGCTGCCGTTAAATACCAGAGCAAACTTTGCGGCGAGTTCTGCAATCTCAACTGGCAACCCGTGCGGAGTTCCTGAAGTTGTTGCTTCTTGGAAATAGTTCTTAACGATTCGATCTTCAAGGGATTGAAATGACATCACAACAAGGCGAGCATGAATATCTAGGAGTTCGAGTGCTTGTGGAATAGCGCGAGTGATTGCACCGAGTTCGTCATTGGTTTCAATCCGCAGCGCCTGGAATGTTCGCTTTGCTGGATTTCCACCGGTGCGCCTTGTCGCCGCTGGAATCGCATTTTTAACCAAAGTTGCAAGATGCGTTGTCGAATGAAGTGGAGCTTTTTCACGCTCTTTAACTATTGATTCAACAATGCGAGTAGCAAATTTTTCTTCACCGTATGTGCGAAGGATGCGTACTAATTCTCCTGGTGCGTATGAATTCACGATATCTGCAGCAGTTTTGCCTTGGCTCTTATCCATTCGCATATCGAGTTCTGCCTCATTGGAATAAGAGAAGCCACGTGCACTCTCATCGAGCTGTAATGAAGAAACTCCTAAATCAAAGAGAATCCCTTGCACTCGTGCAAGTCCATGTTCTTTTGCAACATTAGTTATTTGATCAAAAACGCTGTGGTGGGATATAAATCTTTCGCCAAATTGAGTGAGTCGCTCGCTTGCTATTTCAATAGCTTGTTTATCGCGGTCGATTCCAATAACAATTAAATGTGGAAACTTATTGAGCAAGGACTCTGTGTGGCCGCCTAATCCAAGAGTTGCATCAATAACAACAGGGTTTGTGTGAGATGAAATAGCAGGAGAAAGCAAATTAATGCACTCATCGCGCATTACAGAAACATGTTGCGTATTAATCATCTTCTCCCCCTTCTTTCTCAAGTTTGGTCTCATTCGTTTGGCACTGATCTTGTTTTTTCTGCTTCTCTCATCTCTGGTCACTGCCGGCCGACGGATCGTTTTATGCGGCGCCGGGGAAGGGGCGCCGCAGTCGTAGGGTCGGCAGTGGCCACAAATGAGAGTTATGTATGAAGGACTAGAACAGTCCTGGGAACACCTCCTCAGAAACATCAGCGAATCCCTTTTCACGATCTGCTAGATATTGATTCCATGAAGTGAAATCCCAAATTTCAACGCGTGTATTTGCACCAATAACTACGCACTCTTTTTCAAGTGCTGCATATGTACGCAAACTTTGCGGAATTGTTATGCGACCTTGACGATCAGGAATTTCATCGTGTGCACCTGCAAACATCACACGTGAGTAATCACGTGCAGCTTTTGCAGTAACTGGTGCTTGTCGCAGAGTTTCAGTGATGTGTGCGAATTCAGCAGTTGGAAAAACATAGAGACAACGTTCTTGCCCCTTTGTAATAACTAATCCTGGGGAAAGCTCTTCGCGAAATTTCGCAGGAAGAATGAGTCGGCCTTTTTAATCAAGGCGGGGTTCGTGGGTTCCCAAAAACATACTGACCCCCTTCCCCAAGGTGTCCTCTAGCTACTTACACAACTGGCTACTTACACAACTGGCTACTTACACAACTGGAGCGTGTAAATAAGGCTCATTCCCCACTTTACTCCCTTTTTCTCCATTTTCAACCACCTATCCCCACAAATATCCCCACCGCTCCCCACTGCGCCATAGCTCTTCAGAGCGCAATAGGGCATGAAAAAAGCCCCCCGAATCGGGAGGCCAAAGTGGGGCGAAATTCAGTGATTAATTATCGAAATTGCGCTCATCCCAGCGTTGTTCTAGACGTGAACGTAGCCCTCGGCTCTTCTTACCCTTGCCACCATTGGCCATGCGTGGGGCTTTGCTTAAGCCCGCCAACGCTGAAAGCACTGTGATCAAGCCCGCCAAAGCGATTAAGAAGCCGAGAATTCCAACTGGCACAGTCTGAGAGATAAGTCCGCCCAAAATAATTGCAAGACCAGAGAGAAGTGCACCAAGGCCGGTGAGCACTCGTGTGCGACCAGGAAAAGTGCGGCTTCCAGTCAGAGTTGAAGATAGGCGTGGGTCATCAGCCGATAGAGCTTGCTCCATCTCGGCTAATAACTTGCGCTCGCGATCTGAAAGTGGCACGGCCCAACAATAGAACAACTTTTGCAAGTGGGCTACTCGTCCTCGGTTTCGGACTCCACTAAACGTCCCGGGCGAACACTTGAACGTCCAAATCTGGCGCGAGCCCGGTCAATTGCACGCTCAGCATCTCTCCAGCCCTTATCTCTGGCGCCCAAAACCATCTGCTCGGGAGCAGCGCTGACCAAATTTTCCAGACTGACTCCGACTAATCGAAGCCGTGCACGTTCAATGCGAAGTGCTTTGTACAAATCTTTTACAACTTCATATGTCTCATGTGCGCTATCTGTTGCAAGTGGCAGAGTCTTTGAACGATTTATAGTTGTGAAATCTGCAAAGCGCACTTTGATAGAAATTGTCTTTGCAAATAACTCTTTATCGCGCAAT
>JAPOHK010000068.1 GCA_029979485.1 Candidatus Planktophila limnetica | reverse complement strand
GGTACACGTGGTCAGACATGGGGAAGTACATAACCCAGAGAAAATCCTCTATGGGCGTCAACCTGGTTGGACACTTTCAGAACGTGGCCACAAGATGGCAGCAACTCTAGGTGATTGGTCAAAGAGTATTGATTTAGGTGCGTTACATGTTTCACCGCTGCAGCGCGCACAAGAAACGGCAGCTCCAATTGCAGCAGCGCACAATATGAAAATTACAACTGATGAGCGATTAATTGAAGCTGCAAATGTTTTTGAAGGAAAGCCCTTTGGAATTGGCGACGGAGTTTTAAAACATCCGTCAGCATGGAAACACTTATGGAATCCATGGAAACCTTCATTGGGCGAGCCATATGAAGAACAAATTAATCGAATGCTTGCGGCTGTCTTTGCAGCGCGCGATGCGGCCAATGGCAAAGATGCGATTGTTGTTTCTCATCAACTTCCAATTTGGATTTTGCGAAGTGCAATCGAAGGTCGCAGACTTTTACACGATCCACGAAAACGCGAATGCTCCTTAGCGAGTGTGACGAGTTTACATTTTGACGAAGACGGGATGATTAGTGGCACTAGCTACTCAGAACCCGCTGCCCACTTACTGCCCCCAAAGAAATGAAATTCAAAAACTTAATCCTTGCGCCATTGATTGCGCTTGCACTCTCTTCATGTGGCGGTGGGGGATCATCAATTGCAGAGGAGAGTTTTGTTTCCGGCAGTGGAAACGTATCTTTCATTAAAGAATCAAATCGAATCGCAGCACCAAAACTCTCTGGCATGACTCTTACAGGAAAAAACTACACATATAACGTTGGACAAGTTGCTGTTGTAAATGTTTGGGCATCGTGGTGTGCACCTTGTCGCGCAGAAGCACCAACTCTTGCGGCGCTGTCAGAAAAGTACACAGATGTTGCATTCATTGGAATTCTTACTCGCGATAACCCTGTAAATGCAGAAGCATTCACGCGCCGCTTTGCTATTCCGTATCCAACGTTAATTGATGATTCAGTATTGATCGGCTTTAGAAAATCACTACCAGCTAATGCGATTCCTTCGACTGTAGTGATTGATAAAAAAGGCAATGTGGCAGCTCGTATTTCTGGCGAAGTTACAGTTGCATCACTGAGCGAACTCATTGAAAAGGTGAGTGCCGAATGAAAGAGTTCTTTGTAGAGCAGATTTTGGATGGCTATTTAATTACAGCCTTTCCAATCGCACTTATCGCTGGATTAATCTCTTTCTTATCTCCATGTGTACTGCCACTTGTTCCTGGATATATTTCATATGCAGCAGGCTTTTCTAAGAGTCGCGGCCGTGTATTACTTGGATCAATTCTTTTCGTATTTGGCTTTAGCGTTCTCTTTATTTCCTACGGAGCACTCTTTGGTGGCTTTGGTGCTTACATTTCAGATAATGAAAGACTTATTACTTCAATTCTTGGAGTTTTCACTATTGCACTTGGGTTGATTTTTATAGGTGTATTTCCCTTTGCCCCAACGTATCGCGCAAAGATGCCAGTAACACTCGGTCTAGTTGGTGCACCACTTCTTGGATTCTTATTTGGAGTTGGTTGGACTCCATGTATTGGTCCAGCACTTGGCGCAGTCCAAACACTTGCGTTTCAAGAATCAAGTGCCCTTCGTGGAGCAATTCTCTCTTTGGGGTATTGCATTGGACTAGGCGCTCCGTTTATCGCATCTGGGTTGTTCTTTGATCGTTCAGAGAACCTACGAAAATTCCTCGTTCGTCGTGGAGATTTAATTACCAGAGTTGGCGGAGTGTTTCTAATACTGATCGGACTAGCTCAGGTCTTTGGTTTATGGGGAACTTTCAACAACGAGATGCGTTCGTGGATCTCAGATTTTATTCCGGTGATTTAAATGAGTGAAAACGCACCAGAGATTGGAACTGTAGGACTTCTACGTTTCATGTGGAGGCAACTCACAAGCATGCGCACAGCACTTGTGTTGTTAATGATGCTTGGTGTTGCAGCTATTCCAGGATCATTTATTCCGCAACGTTCACAGAATCCGATGGCAGTCAGTGATGTATTTGCAACATCACCAACTAAGGCGCTTTGGTATGAAAGATTCTCACTCTTTGATGTTTATGCATCTCCATGGTTTAGCGCAATTTATATTCTGCTCTTTATCTCTCTGATTGGTTGCGTTCTTCCACGAGCTTTTGAGCATTACAAAGCATCGCGCGCACTTCCACCTGTAACGCCTAAAAACCTTTCACGTATGGAGTTTCATACCGAATGGAAAGGCACAGGCAACGAACTCGAAGTTGCTCGCGCGTGGTTTAAGAAGAACAGATTTAGAGTTCGCGAGTTAGAGGGATCTATTTCAGCTGAAAAAGGTTTTACTCGCGAAACAGGAAACCTATTTTTTCACTTGGCATTGGTGTTAATTCTTATTGGCGTCAGCTTCGGCTCACTCTTCGGAATGCGTGGAGATGCCATCGTTAACGTAGGTGAGCGATTTATAAATACTCCAACAACTTTTGATTCCCTCTCCTTTGGCAAGTTGTTTAACGAGAAATCTCTCCCACCTTTTTCCATTGAAGTTGATAAATTCGTAGCTAAATACAACCCGGTTACGAATGCTCCAGAGGACTACACGCTGTCAGTAACTGTTAAAGACTCTCCAGAATCCGCACCGGTTAAGAAGATTGTAAAAGTGAATAGTCCGTTGACATTTGGAAGTACGCGTGTTTATTTGCAAGCAAATGGTTATTCGCCAATTGTTACCGTCAGAGATTCAATTGGAAATGTTGCGTTCCAAGGACCAGTTCCATTCTTGCCTCAAGATTCAAATCTAAGTTCAACGGGCGCAATTAAAGTTCCAGATGCAACGCCACAACTTGGTTTTGTAGGTTCTTTCTTTCCAACCATTGGTCGCGCTAACGAAGGTGGCGGAATTTCAGTATTTCCAGAAGCACTTGATCCACGTCTGTTCTTAGCTGCTTGGACAGGAGATCTTGGTTTAGATAATGGCCGCCCACAATCTGTGTACCGAATAGATACAGAGACTCTGAAAAAAATAGGACTTAAGTCACTTGCACCAGGTGAGACCTACGAATTTGCAGAGGGTTCCATCACATTTGAAACATATGTTCCTTGGGTCAACCTTCAAGTGGTTAGAGATCCCGGCAAGAGTTCTGCGCTAGTTGGCAGTATTGTTGCGATACTCGGATTACTTGCTTCACTCTTTACACGCCGCCGCAGAATTTGGGTAAGCGTTACAAAGAAAAACATTGAAGTTGCAGGTTTAGCAAAGAATTCGGCGCCTGGACTTGAAAATGAAATTGCACAACTGGCACGAGCGTTAGGGAGAGCAGAGTAAATGTCTACAACGTGGGCGTACATATCCAACTATTTGGTGTACTCATCCATGGGAGTTTTCGCCCTGGCATTTATCGCGCATACATACGAAACTGCATTTGCTGTTCGTGCCCCACATCTAGCTGACGCTGCACAAGGAAATTTACGTACAAAAACTTTTGATTACACACGCACAGAAAAAATTGCTCGTATCGCAACAGCAATGATGATTTTAGGATTTCTCTTATTACTTGCTGGCGTAATTGCACGAGGCGTTTCTGCAGGACGAGTGCCATGGGGAAATATGTATGAATTCTCAATTACTGGTGCACTTGCTTTCACTGGCGCATACCTAGGAGCACTTCGCAAATATGATCTTCGTTGGCTGGGTTTATTTGTCTCCATTTCAGTTCTACTTGCACTCGGTACAGCAGTCACTGTTTTATATGTTCCAAGTGCGCCACTTGTTCCAGCCCTGAAATCAACATGGCTTGTTATTCACGTATCTGCGGCCATTATTTCTGGTGGAGTTTTCTTACTGGCAAATGTAATTGCCGGTGCATTTCTTGTTTTGGATTCCATGGAGAAAAAGGGCGAACGTGCACCATGGGCAAAGCGTTTACCTTCGTTAGACACACTTGATCAACTTTCATATCGACTCGTTGCATTTGTTTTTCCACTCTGGACATTCTCAGTAATTGCTGGAGCAATTTGGGCAGAGAGCGCGTGGGGAAGATATTGGGGTTGGGATCCAAAAGAGACGTGGGCATTTATTACCTGGGTTGCATACGCCGCGTACTTGCATGCACGCGTAACAATTGGTTGGCGCGGTCGTAGAGCAGCGTGGCTATGTATTTTTGCTGGATCTACATTCTTATTTAATTACGTGTATGTAAACGTATGGGGAACCGGAAAGCACACGTACTCCGGTTTATAAGTTTTTAAAGTTTACGTAAGAAATCTGGGTAATCATCTGGCCCAATAACTCTGCGAGGACCACCGCGTCCTGGACCTTGTCGACGCGGGCGACCCCAGATGAGGTAAGCAATTGCGCCAAATGTTCCGATGAAGATAATAATTAAAATCCATGCCCATTTTGGTAAACCGCGAAGCAAATCTTGTTCAGTGCGCGCACAGTCAATAAGTGCGTAAAGAGTGATTGCTATTGCCAGAAGAATTGGTAAGTAACGGAGCATGCGCTAATCCTACGCTTTTCTAAGAGAGCAACAAACCCAGAGACAAGAGGATTGCAAAGCGCAGTTGAAGCTTGCCAGTTTTACCCAAGAGGGGAATAAGTTGCGCTCCTAGTGCGCCTGCGCGGACTGCTTTAATCAAGGAGTACGTCAGAGGAAGAAGTAAGAGAGTGATCAACGTCCAAGGTTTAAGCAGAAATAGAACGCTGATGTGAGCAATCAGCAAAAGCCAAATGAATGCAATTCGTGCGCTGGAATCACCGAGGCGAACAGCAAGAGTGCGCTTACCAACTAATTCATCAGCAGCTCGATCTCTTAAGTTATTAATTGCGAGCAAAGCACATGAAAGGCATCCCATTGGAATAGCAACTAAGAGTGAATTAAGAGTGAGTTCCCCTGTTTGCGCGTAGTAAGTGCCCATCGTTGCGACTAATCCAAAGAAGACAAAGACCGAAAGTTCGCCAAAACCAAAGTAGCCATAAGGATTTTTTCCACCCGTGTATCCCCATGCTGCCGCAATTGCGAGTGCGCCAACTGCCATCAACCAGAGTGAAGTTTGCAGCGCAAGAATTAATCCCATGAGCGCACCAAATCCAAGTGCAATGTAAGCAGCAGTTTTTACTTGATGGGCAGAAGCGGCTCCACTTGCAACTAAACGCATTGGCCCTATGCGATTGTCATCTGTTCCTTTAACGCCATCTGAATAATCATTTGCGTAATTAACACCAACTTGAAGCGCCAAACTTACGAGAAGTGCAAGCAGTGCCAACATTGGATCAAAGTCTTTTCCAGCAAGGGCGGTTGCAACTGCAACGGGTGCAATAGCTGCGGGAAGCGTTTTTGGGCGAGCACCTGCAACCCACTTATTCATCACTCACCATTTTCGCTAGAGAAATGCGATCGACTTTGCCAACACCAATTTCCGGGAGTTTATCAAGAAGAAGCACGCTCTTCGGTTTTACATGTTTTCCAATTGAGTTTACGAGCACTTCAGAGAGTTCGGACTTAATGTTTTCATCTTGCGATTGAACTGCAATGTGTAAAGCTTGTCCCCACTTGCTATCTGGGGTTGCAAAGGCTGCCACTAATAAATCTGGATACTCCTTATTAATCGCCGCCTCAATTGCACTCAGTGAAATGTTTTCACCGCCGCTGATAATCACATCATCAGATCTT
>JAPOHK010000117.1 GCA_029979485.1 Candidatus Planktophila limnetica | reverse complement strand
TTCTTGAATTCGCACTGGTTAATTATGCAATTTCATCTGCAACTAAAGCTGGTTTCATTCCTGTGATCCCGCCAGTTCTTGTAAATCCTGCAGCAATGGAAGGCACTGGGTTTCTAGGACAAGCCGCGGAAAATGTTTATCACTTAGAGCGTGATGAAGTGTATTTAGTTGGCACTAGTGAAGTTCCGCTCGCTGCAATGCACATGGATGAAATCTTGCCAGCAGAAAAACTTCCACTTCGTTATGCAGGATATTCAACATGCTTCCGCCGAGAAGCTGGTACATACGGAAAAGATACGCGCGGAATTATTCGTGTTCACCAATTCGATAAAGTTGAAATGTTCTCATTCTGCAAACCAGAGGATGCCAAAGAAGAGCACAAACGTTTATTGCAATGGGAGAAAGACTTCCTTAATGCAATGGAGATCCCTTACCGCGTAATCGATGTGGCATCAGGTGATCTCGGCTCAAGTGCCAACCGAAAATTCGATATTGAAGCGTGGATTCCTACACAAGGCACATATCGCGAAGTTACAAGTACCTCTAACTGCACAGAGTTCCAGGCGCGCAGATTAAATATTCGCTACAAAGACAGCGATGGCACAAAAGCAATTGCAACGTTAAATGGAACCCTTGTTGCTATTCCTCGCATGATTGTTGCAATTTTAGAGAATCACCAAAACGCAGATGGAAGCGTCAATGTTCCTAAAGCTCTGCAACCATTTTTAGGTACATCACGATTTGAGCTTGTGTGAGTTTTCGCCCCAAATTAATTGCATCCGACCTAGATGGAACAATCGTTGCACACTACGGTGAAATAACTGAGCGCACCATCAACGCTTTTCGCACAGCGCACGACATGGGTGTTGAGATATTTTTTGTTACCGGTCGGCCACCACGTTGGATGCCAGAAATCAAAGAAGCTTTTGGGATTGGTAAAGCTATCTGCGGAAATGGCGCGCAGTTATTTGATTTACAAAATCAAAAAGTTATCGAAGAGTGGCTGATTCCAGTTGATGCACAAATGGAAACAGTTAAACGTCTACGCAAAGTAATCCCACAGATTTCATTTGCATCAGAGGCACACAACTATTTCCACCGAGAAAAGAGATATGTTCCACGCTGGGATGTGGGCTTAGACAACATCGGAGTCGATGACATTTTAGAAATAATGACATCTCCTTCACTCAAATTATTGGCACGTTGTTCAGATCAAGAACTCTCATCGGATGAAATGCTTGCGATCGCCACAAAAGAATTAGAAGGACTTGTAACGGTTACTCACTCAAATCCTCACGACTCACTTCTGGAAATTTCTGCAATTGGAGTTTCTAAAGGCGCGACACTTGCAAAAATGGCAGAGCGTTTAGGAATTAGCGCAGAAGATTGTGTTTCATTTGGCGATAATCCAAATGATATTTCAATGCTCGAATGGTGTGGTCGTTCTTATGCAATGGCTGACGGACATCCAGATGCTCACAAAGCTGCTAAATCAATTGCAGAACCACATACAGATGATGGAGTGGCAATCATTATTGAGGAGTTATTGAAACTTCCTGCACGCTAGTTCTTGCTCAATTTTTCGTGCTGGCCTTCTTCGGGTAGATTATCGGGCGGAGGGCTCGCATAGCGGCCGAGTGCACCGGTCTTGAAAACCGGCAGGTGAAAGCCTCGTGGGTTCAAATCCCACGCCCTCCGCTCTTATTTATTTTTGGCTTTTATTTTCGAGCCTTTGTGGCTGACTTCATAGCCATTTACGCACGCTTCCACCTAGCAACTTAACAATTGGCGGAGCACACTTACCCCTATAAAAGCGCAGGATCATTAATTTCAGAGGGGCAGTACATGTCAGGAGTTTTCTCGCCAACGCGAGCAAAGATCAAAGAGCGCACACTGCGCACTGATAAATGGTGGCTCCAACCCGCAATTACTTTTGGCGTATTAATTAGCTTTGTAATTTATGCAACGTTTCGCGCATTTGAAAATAAATACTATTTTGCAGAACCATTAGTTTCACCTTTTTATTCACCTTGTTTATCAACAAGTTGCGTAGAAGGCGCATCACTCTTTGGGCAACCATTTAATAATCAATATTTCGGCATCGGAATTTCGCCAGCACTATTTATTTTGATCTTCCCACTCGGATTCCGTATGACTTGTTATTACTATCGCAAGGCGTATTACCGTGCGTTCTGGATGTCGCCACCTGCTTGTGCAGTTGCAGAACCACACACTAAATACACTGGCGAAACTCGCGCGCCACTTATTTTGCAAAATGGTCACCGCTGGTTTTTCTACTTCGGTTTAATTTTTAACGTACTACTTACTTATGATGCAATTCTCGCATTCAGAGATGCAGAAGGACATTGGGGTCACGTAAGCGTTGGAACTCTCGTACTTATACTTAACGCAACTCTGCTCTGGTTGTACTCAATGTCATGTCACACATGTCGCCACACAATTGGTGGACGCTTAAAGCATTTTTCTAAGCACCCTGTTCGTTACAAGTTATGGTCATGGGTTTCAGTCCTAAATCACAAGCACCCAACATTTGCGTGGATCTCTTTATTCGGAGTTGCTTTTGCAGATATTTATGTACGTAACGTCGCTTCTGGCGCCTGGACAAACTTCTATTTCTTCTAAGTGAAAGCAGTTAATTAAATGACAAACCTCGAACGCCACTCATATGACGTAGTTGTCATTGGCGCGGGCGGCGCCGGTTTACGTGCTGCAGTAGAAGCACGCGAAGCTGGTTTACGCGTTGCAATTATCTGTAAATCACTCTTTGGAAAAGCACACACCGTTATGGCCGAAGGTGGCGCTGCTGCATCAATGGGAAACGTAAATGACAACGACAATTGGCAGGTTCACTTCCGCGACACAATGCGTGGCGGAAAGTTCTTAAACCATTACAGAATGGCTGAACTCCACGCTAAGGAATCACCAGATCGCATCTGGGAACTCGAGCAATGGGGCGCACTATTTGATCGCACCGCAGAAGGAAAAATCAGTCAACGCAACTTTGGCGGACATGAATATCCGCGTCTTGCACACGTTGGTGATCGCACTGGCCTAGAACTCATTCGCACAATGCAACAGCGCATCGTTGCTCTGCAACAAAAAGATGGCAAGACTTACCAATCAATGGAGAGCCACCTCAAAGTATTTCCAGAGTTAACAGTTACAGAAATTATTAAAGAAGATGGAAAGGTTGCTGGTGTTTACGGATACTGGCGCGAAACTGGCGCAGAAGTTTTATTTGAAGCACCAGCAGTAATCATTGCAACTGGTGGAGTTGGCAAGACATTTAAAATTACATCTAACTCTT
>JAPOHK010000065.1 GCA_029979485.1 Candidatus Planktophila limnetica | reverse complement strand
GCCGCCACATCTATTGCATAGTCACATCCGAAACACTTGTGAGTTGCAAGCCATGCAAGAGCCAACCGCTGCATTCGATGGGCTTTGTCATTATTGATTGCTTCAAATGGATGTCCAAATGCGACGGAGGATCTCGTTTTAACTTCAATGAAGGAGAAAACTCCCTTACGCGGGCGTGCGACGATATCTATTTCGCCTTCTCTAATTCGCCAATTGCGCTCAATTATTTCGTAGTGGTGGGCAAGCAAATATTCGCTGACCTTTTCTTCACCAAAAGCCCCGATACTCTGATTTGTGCTCTTTTTCATAATCCGCACAGAGTAAATATCTAAACTCCAAGCGAGCTTCGTAAGTCAAGAGTGTGTGAATTACGCGTTCTTGTTGATGAGTGCTGCAATATTTGAAAATGATCGCCTGTGTTCTATGCACGGACCGTGGGTGTTGAGAGCTTTTGTATGCGCAGCGGTGATATAGCCCTTGTGCTTTGCAAATCCGTATTGGGGAAAATCTTCATCTAATTCGCGCATGATTCGATCACGAGTTACTTTTGCGATGATCGATGCCGCACTTATGCAATGGGCAACTTGATCGCCTTTCCAGACTGCAAGGTTGGCAATACCTAGGCCATCGATTGCATAACCATCTGTTAAAACATACGCCGGCGTAATTGATAATCCTTGTACCGCTCTGCGCATCCCATCCAGGTTTGCCGCGTGGACACCGCGAGCATCTACATCTGCCGGTGGCACGATAATTGTTGAAATAGCAGCAGCTTTTTCTACGAGTAGCTCATATAAATTCTCACGTTCTTTTTCGCTCACATCTTTTGAATCGCGAACAGCAACGAGATCTTCGGCAAATGGATCATGCAAAATAACAGATGCGATAACAAGTGGACCGGCACATGCACCACGTCCTGCTTCATCTACTCCAGCAAGGGGTGTAATTCCTGCATCGATTAATTGTGACTCGATTGCAGCCATCTTCAAAACTATTTCAAAACAGGAACAGATGGAACGATTTTGGCATTACTAAATGGCCAGATAACTCCGAAGACGCGTCCTGTCACTCGTGAGAGTGGGACTTGTCCTTTGTTGATGTCATCTTGGTGATAGCGAGAGTCCGCACTTGCTCCGCGGTGATCTCCCATTACCCAGATTTTTCCTGGATCTACTGTGATATCAAAAGTCATATCACTTGGATCATTGCCTTTAAAAATATAAGGCTCATCTACTGGTGTTCCGTTAATAGTTAACTTCTTATCTGTGCAGCAGACAATGCGATCTCCTGCTACGCCAATTACGCGCTTAACCAGATATTGCTTTGCTGGGTTTGGAAGAACGCCAACTACAACAAGGCCATCTCGAATCTTTGATGCAATCGTTGATTTCGAGGATGAATCTGGTTCAGGTAACCATGAAGCCGGATCACGGAAGACGACAACATCTCCACGATTGATCTTGCCTGAAACAAATGGAAGTTTATTAACTGCTACTCGGTCGTTGATCTGCAATGTGTTTTCCATCGAACCAGATGGAATATAGAAAAACTGAACCAGGAAAGATTTAATAAAGAGGGAAACGACTAGAGCAACAACAACAAGTATTGGGAGCTCCCGAAGGAGGGAACCCTTACGAAACATGTGAGAAAACTTAAGCTTGCTCAGCTGGTTTTTCTTCTGCAGCATCTGCAGGAGTTTCAACTGCAACCTCAGCAACTGGCGCTTCAACAACTTCTTCTACAACTTCTTCTACAACTTCTTCTACAACTGGAGCAGCAACTGCTACAGGTTCTGGAGTTGAAAGAATTCCATCGCCGTAACCTTCAACGCCATCGCGCTTTTCGCGAATCTTTGCAGCCTTACCGCGAAGGTCGCGTAGGTAGTACAACTTGGCACGACGTACGTCGCCCTTCTTAACGAGTTCGATCTTTTCGATTACTGGTGTGTGTACTGGGAAAGTACGTTCTACTCCGACACCATAAGAAATTTTACGAATGGTAAATGTTTCGCGAACGCCATCGCCTTGGCGACGCATAACGATTCCTTGAAAGACCTGGATACGGCTCTTGCTACCTTCGATAACACGTACGTGAATCTTGAGCTCATCACCAGCACGAAATTGTGGGATGTCTTTGCGCAGCGATGCTGCATCTACGGCGTCAAGTACGTTCATGATTTCCTCAGCTAATTCGTGTATCGGTACGGCAGTGGCTGTACAGAGGACGTATCTTGCCACAGGAGCGTGGCCAATTGAAAATCGGCTAAAGCCCGAGCGTATTTCTAAGGATTTGATGCAGATGTGGGCCAGCTGCCAATGTGAAGTTTTGGCCCCCGATGTGGTGCTGGGAAACGGTGGCTCCAGCCTCTTGTGCAATTAATCCACCAGCGGCAACGTCCCATTCATTTAGTCCTGATTCAAAGTAAGCATCTACATTTCCAGCACCGACAAAAGATAAGTCAACTGCTGCAGCGCCAACTCGACGAATGTCTCGAATCTGGGGAAGCAAAGTATTTATAAATTGCAATTGAAGTGTACGTTTTTCAGATTCGTATGCAAATCCAGTTGCAAGCATTGTTCTATTTAATTCGACAGGATCGTTACAGCTTAACTTCTTGCCATTATAAAAAGCCCCCCCGCCACGAGTTGCCCACCACGTTGAATTAAGAGTTGGGCTAACTACGACGCCAGCAAGTACGCCATCTTGATCTTTTGCGGCGATAGAAACATTCCAGCCAGGGATTCCGTAGAAGTAATTAACAGTTCCATCGAG
Organism: Candidatus Planktophila limnetica; assembly: GCA_029979485.1. Classification (GTDB taxonomy): domain Bacteria; phylum Actinomycetota; class Actinomycetes; order Nanopelagicales; family Nanopelagicaceae; genus Planktophila; species Planktophila limnetica_A. The sequence goes on along the minus strand of JAPOHK010000065.1, from coordinate 2,994 downwards.
TGGATCAATAACCCATGTGATTCCAGAAGTTGATTCTCTATCCGCACCTTCTTCACCGATTATTCCATCATCAGGGCGTTCGGAGAGAATGCTAGAAACAATAAGTGCCTCACTGGCTTTATCCATCTGAGTAACGATGTCTACATCGCTTGATTTTGTAGATACTTCTAATACATCAGGTCGAGCAGATAACAACTCTGCAGCCTTTTTGCCTACGCGTAGTGCAAGGTCTAATAACTGCTCTTTATCGCTCATGTACATAAGTCTATTAGACTTAAGCCATGCTTAAACCCTATGCAACCTTGCTGCGTTCGCCAGGGGCTTTGAAGTTCTCAACTGCGGGTTTTATCGGGCGTATGCCAATTGCGATGGACTCTCTCGCAATTATTTTCATAGTTGTAGCGGCAACGGATTCATATGCACTAGCTGGTGCGCTTACAGCTGTTGGTTCGATTGTCGTAGGCGCTGCAGAAGTCTTTTGGTCGCGGCAAGCAGATCGTCGCGGTCAATCCAAGATTTTATTTTTAGCTGTTCCGATTCGAGTTATCTCATTCTTGATCTTTGTTGTGCTCGTATCAAAGGACGCACCGATTTGGACATGGTTTGTCTCTTTAATTTTTGCTGAATCAACAGCGATTAGCGCCGGCGGAATGGTGCGACGTCGCTGGCTTCATATTCTAAAAAATGATCCAGAGAACAGTGATGGCCACCTTGTAAACACCGCGTATTCGTGGGAAGCGATGGTCGATGAGTTTGTCTTTATCTTGGGACCAGTTGTTGCCACAACGTGTGCGGTAAAGATTGCACCTTCAGCCGGAATTTTGGCTGGACTTATCTTCTTAGTTATCGGTCTACCAGCACTTGCTGCGATGAAATCTACGGAGCCACCTGCAGAACCTGCTAATGAAGAAGAACCACACCCAGCAGTATTAAGAAACCGAATCGTGCAATCAATTGTTATTCCTTGCGCATTTCTCGGTGGATTTTTTGGCGCAATCGGAATCACTGTTGTGGGATTTGCGCAGGAGAGAAATCATCCAGAGAGCACTGGTTGGTTATTGGCTATTTGGGCAGTTGGAAGCGCTGTTGCTGCATTAATCAATGGAGTTATTAAGTTCCAGTCAGCACACGCCACAAGATTTCTAATTTATTTAGTTGGTCTCACACTCGCAACAGTGCCGTTTCTTTTTGTAGATTCAATTCTTTTATTGGCGATTGCCTTATTTATAAATGGGTTATTTATCGCCCCGCTAATTGTTAATGCCTATGGCACAGTTGAAAATGCAGTACCAGCTGGCCAAATTACCGAAGCGCTGACATGGGTTATTGCGGGCATGCCACTTGGTGGAGCACTCGCTAGTGCGTTAGCCGGTATTGTCATTGATAACTCTGGGGCGCAGATGGCATTTTGGGTTCCACTTGGCTTTATGTTCGCAGCAATTGCGACAACACTGCCGTACCTCTCTACTTATCGGGCGGCCATCGGTTACGCTCACCCTCGTGACTGATCTTCGATTCACCGGCAAAACACCAGATGGTGTTCATTTAACCCTTGCCGATAATGATGGCAACGAATTTACTCTGCGCATTAGTGACTCATTGCGCGCATCCGTAAATCAACAGCGCCTATCATCTGTGCCAGATGAATCAGAACAAGTTTTAAGTGTCAAAGATATTCAACGTCGTCTGCGCCTTGGGGAGAGTGCCCAAGATATTGCTCGCGACTCTGGAACAAGTATTGAAAAAATCGAACGCTTTGCCGGACCAATCTTGCAAGAGCGTTCATTCATTATTGATAAAGCGCACGCAGTTGTTGTTCGTCGCCAACCTGGACAAGAACCAGAGACACTCTTTGAAGTCGTGCTCGGTCGCTTAGCACCGCGTGATATTTCAGAAGATGATTTGGCCTGGAATGCGTGGCGCCATCACGATGGCACATGGTCACTCTCACTTAGTTACCCAAATAGTGATGGCCATGGTGATGCGATTTGGGAGTTTGATCCAACTCGTCGCTCGATTACTGCTCAAGATGAGAATGCACGTTGGATGATGGGCGATGGACCAACTTCTGACAGAGGGGTTGCAAAGATTTCAGAGCACTCGCGTCCTGAAAGCGGCTTGATTTATCAGAACGAACCAGCACCGGCTCCTATTCGTATTACATCTTCTCCTGAAGCACTTAAACCTGAACCGCCACGTTTAGTTTCGCTGCGCGAAGAACCAGATGAGTCGGCTGCGCGCGATGGAGTAGTTGGCCGCGCAAAGGTTCCATCATGGGATGAAATTATGTTTGGTGCAGGTGCTGCTAAAAAAGATGAACGCAATGATGAGGACGAATTTAATTAACCACTCTTGAAAGCAGTGGCACAGAGCTTTCAATCTCACTTGATCCACCATGATGACCAACCATCGCACCTTCCAGTGTTGTGCGTTCTGGATCAATCAAAATAACTCCACCATGAGCAATTGCAATGACATCGCCCATGCGCTCAATCGCATTTTCAACGAGCGATGGACCAAAGAGTTTGTTCTGCGTTACATCTTCACGAGTAAATACATCTGCTCGCTCCCCCAAGTATTCTCGCCACTTTTGTGCAAACTCTGCGCGAGCACTTGGTGAATCCGCACTTTGCGATAAATAAAGATGACGAGCACGTGGTTCTCCGGCAATAGTTTCGATGCCTGATAACAGATCATTGTCTTGGCCCAGCACTATTTTTTCTTCCACATTTACCATGCCGTGATCAGCTGTTAAAAAGATTCGAGTGCCGCGCGGTAATTGTGTGACAAGTGCTTTAGCAACTTGATCTACGTATGAAAGAGCAGCGCACCATTTATCAGAACCAACCCCATCGCTATGTCCTGCGACATCGAGGTCATTGATATAGACATATGCAAATGATGGTTCGTTAGAAAGTGCGTCCTTAGTTTCGGCAATCAACTCTGGCAACACATTGGCGCCGCGATAGGTGGCCCCGCGAAAGACTGCTCGTG
>JAPOHK010000058.1 GCA_029979485.1 Candidatus Planktophila limnetica | reverse complement strand
TAAGAAAAACACTTGCACCAAGTGCTAACAGACGACCTTCAACACGTTGCGCAATGTCATAAACAATTTCAGATTCAATAATGTTATTTGCAACGTTACCTTGATTTTTCCCACCCAAACTTGGATCTAAAACAATTACTTTGTTTGCAAGTGCCGGGCCACGATTTTTCTGCGATGCGCTTTCACGAAGCTGTGATGGCGCACCGCCGGAGACAATCTTTGTTAAACGAATTAATCCAATAACAGTTGCCGGTCCACACTTTCCATCTACTGCAATACCTACAGATTTTTGAAACTCTTTAACCGCACCAGCTGTTAGTTCGCCGTAGATTCCATCGACTCGTCCGCAATCAAAACCCATCTCGGTTAATCGCGATTGCAGTGCAGCAACATCATCACCGCGCATCAGCGGTGGTTCTTGAAGATATAAAGAGCGATCGCCTAGTTTCCAGCGAGCTTCTTCGAGTGCGCGTGCAGTGACATCATTGATGATGCCCGTAACTGTTAACCCGCGCGATTGTTGAAAAGAGCGGATCTCTTCTTCAGAGAGCTCTTTCATAACTTATTAAATAAAGCTTTCGAGTTCTTTAAGAAGAGCTGGTTTTGGCTTTGCGCCAATGATTGTCTTTACGACTTCGCCATTTACGTAAACATTTAACATCGGAATTGATGTCACGCCGTACTTAATTGCGATAGCGGACTCTTCGTCTGTATTGAGTTTTACAATCTTTAACTTATCGCCATGCTCTGCGGCAATCTCATCAAGGATTGGTCCAATAGCGCGGCATGGCCCACACCATTCAGCCCAGAAATCAACTAGAACAGGCGTGCTGCTCTTAAGTACGACCTCATCGAATGTTGCTGCTGTAACTGCTGTTGCTGCGCTCATGGTTTCCCCTTTGATGGTTTCTCTATTGAACTTTACTAGTGTGAAAGAAATTTTTCAGCATCAAGGGCAGCCTGACATCCAGAGCCCGCAGCTGTAATTGCTTGTCGATAGGTGTGATCAACAAGATCTCCGCACGCAAAAACGCCCTCAAGATTTGTCTTTGTCGAACGGCCTTCAACTTTTACATACACTTCGGCATCTAAAGCAACTTGGGTTGTGATTAGTTCACTGCGTGGAATATGTCCGATTGCAACAAATAGTGCTCCGAACTCGCGCTTTGTTACATCGCCAGTGACTGTGTTTTTTAATTGCAACGCTTCCATCTTGGTTTCACCTAAAACATCTGTCACTTCTGTATTCCATAAAAATTCGATCTTTGGATTAGCTTTTGCACGATCAGCCATAATCTTTGATGCGCGCAGCGAATCGCGACGGTGAATCAAAGTTACTTTGCTTGCAAACTTTGTTAGAAATGTTGCTTCTTCAACTGCAGAGTCTCCTCCACCAACCACAGCAATCTCTTGATCGCGGAAGAAGAAACCATCACAGGTTGCGCACCATGAAACACCGCGACCAGATAGACGCTTTTCGTTTTCTAATCCAATCTCGCGATACGCAGAACCCATTGCAAGGATTACAGATTTAGATTTTAGAACATTGCCCGAACCATCTTTTAAAGTTTTCACTGGACCCTTTAAATCCATTTCAACAATGTCATCTGTAATTAAATTTGTACCAAAGCGCGCTGCTTGTTTGCGCATTGAATCCATTAAATCTGGACCCATAATTCCATCGGTGAATCCAGGAAAGTTTTCAACTTCTGTTGTGTTCATGAGCGCGCCACCTGCGGTCACCGAACCTTCATACATAACAGGTTCTAATTGCGCACGAGCAGCATAAATTGCAGCGGTGTAACCAGCTGGACCTGATCCAACAATTACGACTTCGTGGATTTTTTCGCTCATGTATTCACCATAACCTCAGTTTAAGCCTGTTTATTCCGCAACCTTGTTGCGGCGCAAAATCAACGCAGTAATTCCGCTCACTTCACTTATTCGCAAAGCCTTTGCAGCAAAGAAATAACCAAGCGCACCAGCGATAATTACAAAGAGAAGTTCGCCAGCTCTAATCAAAGAAGATTGATCTGAGCCGACCCACCCAAAATATTGTGAGATTACAAAAATTGGCAACATTGCAATTAGTGCGGCTGACAATAACCGTCCATGTTGACCAATGAATTCACGAACATGAATTGTCCCCGTGTGTTTTCTCAATAAACGCAACGTTATAAATAAACCAATCAAATAACTTACGGAGAAAGCAACACCTAAACCAACGGTAACCCAGTCACTCGGTAAAACCGCTAAGAACAAATAAGAGAGTCCAACAGAGATGATGTTTATTATTAAAATCGACCACACCTGTGTGCGTGTATCTTCAAAAGCGTTAAATCCACGGATAAGAAATAAGTTAATGGAAAACGCAACCAGACCTAGACTCAAAGCAGATAAAACATAGCCAATGTAAATGCCATCATTTTTATCAATACCAAAGAAGAGCACTTCAGTAATGAGCGGACCAAAGAGCAAGAAAGCAACCGAGCTCGGAATTGTTAAAACAGCAACAGTTTTAATGGCGCGCAATAACTGTTCTTTAACATCCTCAACCTTCTTATTAATCGCCAACTTAGACATGTGGGGCAAGAGAGCCGTCACGATTGAAATTGTCACAATCGAATATGGCAACAACATAATGAGATAGGCATTCTTAAATGGCGTAAACCCAACACCTGTCGTAATTCCAGCCTTAGCGCTTTCAACAGCAGCTGTCGTAGCAACGTTTACGGTAATTAAATAACCGATTTGTGAGATCAAGACATAAACAAGTGTCCAACCGGCAAGTGAAAACGATTTACCTAAACCATTAAATCCCCACTTCGGACGAATCTTTATGCCAGAGCGCTTAACAACGGGAATAAGAATGAGTGCTTGAACAATAATTCCAGCTGTTGTTCCCCAGCCAAGAATTTGAATCTGGGCGGATGTTATTGAATCAACGCTCACACTCGGCCACTTAATTAAAAATGCTGAGAAAACAACGATAACTACGAGGTTATTGGCAATTGGTGCCCACATTAAGGGCGCAAAAGATCCGCGGGCATTCGCAACCTGCCCAAGCATTGTGAATAAACCTAAGAAAAAAATTTGCGGCAAGCAATAACGCGTAAAAGCAATTGCTATTTCCCGTTCAGTTTCAAAGCCGGGTGTAGAAAAACTTGGTGCATATAAGTAAACAAGTTGCGGTGCGAAAATTACACCAACGACAACTAACGCTAATAAAATTCCACTAATCGTTGTTACAAGCCTGGATGCAAATAAATGTCCGCCATCTGCATCATCAAAAGCGCGCACGAGTTGTGGAACGAAAATTGCAGTCAGAGCTCCACCAACTAATAAGTTATACAAAATATTTGGCATCGTGTTTGCAACATTGAATGCATCTGCAAGCAACGCTGTTCCGAGCGTTGCAATCATGATCACACCGCCGATGAAACCAGTGATGCGAGAAATAATCGTGCCAACAGCCATCACGCTAGATGCACGGAAGAGTTCGTGTTGTTTCACTTACGCGCCCTCCGCACTCGTCGCACACTCTGGGTAATCGCGGCTAGGAACAAAAGTACTGCTGCTGCAGTTGTAAACAAAGCAACACGTGAATCAATATCCGTCAGATTCAGAGATAACTCAACAGGATCGCCAATAGCACGTCCATCGGCGTTAACAAATTGCGCGGTTATGTAGGTCTGTCCTGGTGCAAATATTTCTAGAGGTACAGAGATTTGAGTCTTTGATTTTGGCTCTAGGACGATGTCCTTAACACCTTCAACGTTAATGCGAGAGGATCCAGGATATAAATTTAAATTTACCTTAACAACAGATTTGTATCCGTTAGCCAGAGTAATCGGCAACTTACTCTTTGCAGATGTGAGTTGATATTTACCTGCATAGATTTTTAAACGCTCTTTATATTTATACACTTCTTGTGTTGCGTTAAATGAAAAATAAGTGCGATCTGTCTGACTCAATGATGGCGACATCAAGCGCCCTAGCTGTGCGCGAATATCAGCTAATTCAGCGGGATCTACAACTGTTGATAACGCGGTAATTGCCTTGCGATTGGTTGAATATTGGCTACGCAACTCTTTAGAAAAATATGTACGGCCCTTACTCCAGGCAGATAGAGGCTCACTTCGTACTGGTCGTGCAAGCGCAGTAGCCAAACGAGTTTGCGCGGTTTTGTAATAATAATTAAGTTCACTTGAGGCTAGTTCGCGCGCTAATACTGGATCTGGATTTCCATAAGGCAACGCAACAACTTGGGCGTTCTTTGTAACTCGCTTGAGTTGTGCCAAATATGCAACAGCCTCAATTGATGCATCAAGTTTCGTTCCATCACGCAATTCATATGGTTGAGTCATTGCGCTGATATCTTCAATGAGCGCTGCATCAATTACCCAAATGCGTGGAGTGAGATCTGTAGAGAAAATTAAACTCCATAACCGCCCACCAACTGCAATTTCTTTAGCTAAGTCGTCATTTCTAAATTTTCCATCAAACTGCCTATGCATCGTGTCAGTTATCTGAACTTCGCGACTTTCAGCTTGTGCGGGCGCTGGAAGAATAAATAGACCGATTAACGCAAAGAGAAATATTTTCTTCATGCCAACAACTCAGAGTTCTTAGCAATTAGTTTTTTCTCATCTGGATACGCCAACAATCCAACAATGTCAGCTAATGGGAACCAACCAACCTCATCTACTTCACTCTCTTGCGCGGCGAGCAAACCGCCGGTTTCTTTAAACATAAAGTGGTGAACTGTTTTATGAATACGTTTTCCGCCAGCCATAAACCAAAAATCGATTACACCGAGTGATTGTGTAATTTGTGAATTAATTCCAGTCTCTTCAGCGACCTCACGAATTGCAGCTTGCTCTGGAGTTTCACCCTCTTCGATGTGACCCTTTGGCAATGACCACAGAAGTTTTTTGCCTTCCGGATCTTTTTGATCGCGACGACCAATTAATAAACCTTGTAATCCACTCTTATCTATAACAAGTCCGCCAGCGCTGACTTCATCAACTCGTTTGGCGTATGGACGCACAGGTTTTTTACTAGGAGTTGGGGTCGTGCCAGATGTAGAAGTTTGTGGGGCGCGATTGGCGGGGCGTCTACGCTTCCGCTTTTTCTTCGTACCTTCGCTGCCCGCACCAGGTGCCGGGATCATGGAGTAAGGCTACTGCTCTAACCTTACTTATTGTGAGTACAGCACTTGGCGCCGCAGGAGAGCTGGCTATTCGTTCTCTTATTGACCGCGCTCCTCTAGCCAGCTCACTTGCTGCTGCTTTTAAGGCAGAAGGTTTTACATTGGCCTTAGTTGGTGGACCAGTGCGCGACGCAATTCTTGGTCGACTTGATAATGATTTAGATTTCACAACAAATGCGCTACCACAAGAAACTAAAAAAATACTCTCTAAATGGGCAGAAAATATTTGGGAGACAGGAATTGAATTTGGAACAGTTGCCGGAAAGCGTGGTGAAACAACAGTTGAAGTAACTACCTATCGCAGCGAAACATATGATCCACAGAGTCGCAAACCAGAGGTGCAATACGGAAAAGATATTCACGGTGATCTTTCACGACGAGATTTCACCATCAACTCAATGGCTCTGGAACTAACATCGGATAAACCCGAATTCATTGATCCATTTAATGGTTTAGAGGATTTGGGAAAGAAGTTACTACGCACGCCGAGTAGCGCAGAACAATCCTTTTCTGATGATCCACTTCGCATGATGCGCGCTGCACGGTTTGCCAGCCAATTAGATTTTGAAATTGCACCGGATGTTTTGGCTGCAATGAAATCAATGGCAGATCGCATCTCAATAATTTCCGCCGAGCGTGTGCGAGATGAGTTTGTTAAAACACTTATGTCGAAAAATCCGCGCACCGGAATCACAACTCTTGTTGAAACAGGTCTTGCCGCTCTTGTTCTACCTGAAATTCCTAAATTGCAATTAGAAATCGATGAGCAC